>JASFRP010000319.1:0-4979 GCA_050114895.1 Gemmatimonadota bacterium | reverse complement strand
GCTGGCCACCCGCTTCGCTTCTGGTGGCTCGCTGCGGGAAACCGGACGCCGCCCGCTCCCCTTGTGGCCGCGGGGCATGCGCTTCGCTCCTGGAGGCTCGCTGCGGGAGACCGGGCTCCGCCCGCTCCCCCTTGTGGCCGCGGGGCATGCGCTTCGCTTCTGGAGGCTCGCTGCGGGAAAACCGGACTGCGCCCGCTCCCCCTTTTCCCCGCGAGGCATGGGCTGCGCTCTGGAGGGACGGTATTCCCCAGGGGAGGATGCGGCCTTATGGATTAACCGGAGGATCGATGCTCTATCGCACTCTGGCTGACGGTCTGGTCCTGTTCCATGTGGCGTTCGTCCTCTTCGTGGCGCTTGGAGGGCTGCTGGTGCTGCGATGGAGGCGGCTGGCCTGGGTCCACCTCCCCTGCGCCATCTGGGGTGCACTGGTGGAATTCGGAGGCTGGATCTGCCCTGTGACGCCTCTCGAGGTGCACCTCCGGGTTCTGGGTGGGGAGGCAGGGTACTCCGGGGGATTCATCGAGAACTACATCCTTCCCCTCCTCTACCCTGTGGAGTTGACGCGGGCGCTCCAGATCGGGCTGGGCACTCTGGTGGTGGCCGCGAACCTCCTCGCGTACGGTCTCGTGATGCGGGAGCGCGGAAGACGGGTGGGAAAAGGCGAAGCCCCTGGAGATGCAGACCCGACTGAAACTGATGGAGGAGGCTAATCGAAGATCGCGTGGGGGGTGAGGGGCCGGACCGCGTCAGTCCGCCAGAAGGAGCCCCGGATTGAGGGACAGGCAGAGGAGGATGGGGGACAACGGATCATCGGGGCCCGTCTCCCATGGAAACTGACACGTGAAGTAATGGTGGAGGCGTTGCACCCGCTTGGCCCAGAGTCCCTGCGCCTGGAGGCCGATGGACGCGCTCAGGTTGGTGATGGCCAAACGGTTGGAGCGCACAGGGCCGTTCCATGGCTCGGAGAAGTCCCGGCGGAAATACCCGGGTGGGTCGACCCACCGATGTTCCAGCGCCGAGATCGCCCGTTCCCTGAGGAGGAGAGACCATGGCTCGTTGGGAAGAAGGTGGGTGACCCAGAGAAAGAGGCCCAGATCCGCTCCATGGTCCGGGGCGAGGGACTGGTAGGTCCTCCTCACCATGCTGTCCAGCTCTTCGATTTCTGGAGCCAGAGCCGCTGCATCGAGCTGCCGGTAGACGGCCAGCCCCAGGAAGACCTCCAGGCGGCCCGCGTCCGACCCGGGGAAGGGGGCGGCCAGATTCTCCTCCATTCGAGATATGATTCCCGCCCGCGGCCGCACAAATGCTGCGTGGACTTCCCGGACCAGGCCCAGGGCCCTTGCTTTATACTGAGGCTTGACCTGCCCCAGCCGGTGCAGGGCGAATACCCAGAGAGCCTGGGAACGGAAGGTCTGGCCCGTCCCATCGGGCCGCTCCGCCAGGCGAATGCCTCTCCTGCGGCCAAGCACCCGGTCCACTTCCTGGGCGACCCATTCGGCCTCTGCCAGATAACGCTCCTCCCCAGTCATCCGGAAAACCGAAAGGAGACAGATCACCCCCAGGGCATCCGCCCACAGGTCCCGGAGCCCGTTGGGCCAGAGACCCTCTTCCCGGATCCGGCAAAGCCGGCCCTGGACCTGGTCCAGATTCTGGCTGACAGCGGCGGCGGTGCCTGGCAAGAGTCCTCCTTCCCGCTTCTCGTGTGTCCGCTGGTGTCATCACAGCAACTCCCGTACCGCCTCCCACCGCAGGGCTTGCGGTGGAGCCCCCTGGAGCCGTTATTCATAGCCCTCTTCCCCCCGAAAAGACCGTCTGGGAGGTAACATGGCAGACAAACCGGCTGTAACCCACTTCCGGTGGGATGACATGGAGAAGGAAACTGTTTCGCCCACCATCAAGCGGCGAATCGTCACGGGGGATCGGGCCATGTTGGCCCATATCTATCTGGACAAGGGGGCCCGGGTCCCGATGCACTCCCATCACAACGAACAGATCACCTACCTCCTGGAGGGCGTCCTGAAGTTCTGGGTCGGAAAGGAGAGAGAGGAGATCGTTCTGCGGGCTGGGGAGGTGCTGCACATTCCGTCCAACCTCCCGCACGAGGCCGAAGCCCTGGAGGACTGCCTGGACGTGGACGTCTTCAGTCCTCCCCGGGAGGATTGGCTCAACGGAACCGACGACTATCTCAGGGGGAAATGATCCATGGATCTGGGACTCAAAGGGAAGGTGGCGCTGGCGGCTGCCTCCAGCGAGGGCCTCGGCCGGGCCGTAGCCGAAGCCCTGGCGGTGGAAGGCGCAGACCTGGTCATCTGCTCCCGTCGTGAGGAGCCCCTGGAACGAGCCCGCCGTGAGCTGGAGCTCCATGGAGTGAGGGTCAGGGCGATCCCTGCGAATCTCACCGAGCCGGAGGGGGTGAAGAAGGTCGTAGGTGGGGCCATGGAGGCCTTCGGCCGGGTGGACGTGCTCGTGACCAACACCGGAGGCCCTCCGGCAGGGCCCTTCGAGGACCATGCACCGGAGGTCTGGGATCTGGCGGTTCGACAGAACCTCTTCAGTGTCCTGAACCTGGTCCGGGCCGTCCTCCCTGGGATGCGAGAGAGGAAATGGGGGAGGATCATCAACATCACCTCCATCGCGGTGAAGCAGCCCTCCGACAACCTGATTCTCTCCAATTCGGTCCGAGCCGCCGTCACCGGCTTCGCCCGTACACTGGCGACGGAGACTGCCGGGGACGGGATCACGGTGAACAACGTCATGCCGGGGTTCACCCGAACGGACCGCCTGACGGAGCTGGCGGAGAAGAGAGCCCAGATCAAGGGTTGTACCCCCGACGACATCTGGGACTTGTGGCACCGGGAGATTCCCATGGGCCGTGTGGGCGACCCCCGGGAGATGGCCTCCCTGGTCGCCTACCTGGCGTCTGAGCAGGCCAGCTATGTCACGGCCCAGTCCATCGCCGTGGACGGAGGATGGATCAGATCTTTGCTTTGACCTAGAGGTCCGTAGCCCCGGTTGTGGGGAGCCGGCCGAAGGGCATATCGGGGGGCTTTGAGGAGAGGAGCATGCCATGTCGACGGGACTGACGGGAGCCGAGTGGATCTGGAAGGACGGGGAGTTCATTCCCTGGGATGAGGCGAAGACGCACGTACTGAGCCTGGCGATCCAGTTCGGATCCTCGGTCTTCGAGGGGATACGGGCGTACGAGACGAAGCGGGGAGCAGCCATCTTCCGCCTCCAGCCCCACATTCGGCGGCTCTTCGACTCCTGCAGGATCTACCGGATGACCCCGGAGCAGACCATGGGGGAGATCGAGGAGGCCTGCGCGGCCACCGTCGGGAAGAACGGACTCAAGGATTGCTACATCCGTCCAATGGTTCTGAGGGGCTACGGATCCGCCGGCCTCAATCCCGCTGCCAGTCCTGTGGAGACGTACATCTGCGCCTGGCCCTGGGGCACATATCTCGGGGAAGGTGCGCTGGAGAAGGGAGTGGATGTGTGCGTGTCTTCCTGGATGCGGGCGCACCCGAACACCTTCCCGGTCCAGGCGAAGGCCGCGGGGCACTACAACGCCGCCCAGCTCATGAAGATGGAAGCCCTGGCCAACGGGTATGTCGAGGCCATTGCCGTGGGTCCATCGGGCCTGGTAAGCGAGGGGAGCGGCCAGAACGTGTTTCTCGTCCGGGACGGCATGATCCTCACCCCGTTCCTGGACGGCACGAACCTCACGGGGATCACCCGCGACAGTGTCATCCACATCGCCCGGGATCTCGGATTCGAGGTGAGGGAGGGTCAGGTGGCCCGGGAAGCCCTGTACACTGCCGATGAGCTCTTCTTCACCGGCACCGCCTCGGAGGTGACTCCCATTCGTAGCGTAGACCGGATCCCGGTGGGTGAGGGCAAGGCCGGCCCCATCACCCTGGCCATCCAGAGGCACTTCATGGACATGGTTCAGGGAAAGACCCCGGACCCGCATCAGTGGCTGACCTACGTGGAGTAGCCCGATGCGTTGCGTTCAGCCCCAGCGGCCATGACTCGGAAGGATGAGGAATCGGCTCTCAGGAGCGGCAAGTCCAGGAGTATGAACGGTCCAGCCTCCGGGGTCGAGATTCGTCCGGTATCCGGTCGCCGGGATCTCAGGGCCTTCCTGAGGTTGCCATGGCGGATCTACGAGGAGGATTCCCAGTGGGTCCCCCCGCTCCTCTCCGAAGTCGCGAAAGTCCTGGATCGTTCGAAGCACCCTTTTCATGCCCACGCCGAGGTGGAGTATTACCTGGCCCGCCGGAACGGGAAGGTCGTCGGACGCGTTGCGGCGAGCGTCAACCACCGTTTCAACGACTTCCACCACACCAGGATCGGGAACTTCGGCTTCTTCGAGTGTGTGGATGACGTCGAGGTCGCCGGAGCCCTCCTGCATGCAGCGGAATCCTGGAGCAGGGGGCACGGTATGAAGGCCCTCCAGGGCCCCTACAACTTCTCCACCAACGACGAGCTCTGCTCTCCGGGTGTCCTGGTGGAGGGGTTCGACCACCCTCCTGTCCTGATGATGGGACATACCCCTCCCTATTACGCCGCCCTGATGGAGGCCTGCGGTTTCGCGAAAGCGAAGGACCTGCTCTCCTACTGGCTGGAGGCGGAAGCGCCGCCGGAGCGGCTACTGGAGGGGGTCGCCCGGCTCAGGAGCCGGGCGAAGGTCTTACTGCGGCCCCTGAACCTGAAGGATCTCGGTGGGGATATCCGACGCATCAAGGAGGTGTACCACTCGGCCTGGGAGCGGAACTGGGGCTTCGTTCCCATGACCGACGCGGAGCTCGACCACATGGCCAGCTCCATCAAACCCGTCCTGGATCCCCGTTTTTGTGTCATCGCAGAGGTCGAAGGCGATCCGGTGGGCTTCGCCCTGCAGCTAGCGGACCTGAATCAGGCGTTCGCCCGCATGAACGGGCGCCTCCTTCCCCTCGGCTGGCTCAAGTTCCTCCTGT
>JASFRP010000318.1:0-4985 GCA_050114895.1 Gemmatimonadota bacterium | reverse complement strand
AGAGTCTGGGCCTGACGGTGCCCCGCATGGACCGTTGAGTCGGATCTCTGTGCCCGGGAAGCACCACCCGTTGCCAGAAGGCGTGAGATGAGCACGGAGACGGAGCGGGAGAGGAAGGCCCTCCTCGGACTCTCGGGAATTCTCCTTCTGGGATCCTGCGTCCTCTTCTTCCCGGTGGCCAAGACCTTTCTCTTCGCTGCCACCCTTTCGGTGGTGCTGGTTCCCGTCATGACCTCCCTGGAGACCCGGCTTTGGCCCCAGGGCGGGTCCCGGCGGCAGCGGATTGCCCTGGCCGTGGGAATGACCTTCCTCTCGCTACTCGCCCTCTTTGTGGCTGCGGGAGTGATCGTCTTCGTCTTCGTCAGGAACTTCGAGGTGCTGAAGGGCTTCGGAACGGCGGTAGCCGCCCGGCTCCAGGAGAGCACCCAGGAATGGCTCGGTGCCCCGGTGGACCTGCAGGCCCGAGCGGCCGAGAGCCTCGATCAGTTGCTGGGGTATTTGCAGGGGACGTTCGTTGCGGCTGCCGGTGTCGCTGTCCAGTTGGTCATCTTCACTTCGGTCCTCTACCTGTTTCTGCGGCACGGAAGACACCTTCATGAAGCGGTCAGAGATGTGATTCCCCCCGCCCGTCTGGACCTCTTCGATCGGTTCGCCGACGTGACCCACTCTTCCCTGTACGGCATCTACGTCGTGCACGTGGTCACGGCCGTCATCACCGTGGCGCTGGCCCTCCCCTTCTTCCATCTCATCGGCTTCGGCGATCAGATTCTGTTCTGGAGCCTCCTGTGCGGGACCTTCCAGCTCATCCCCGTTCTGGGACCGAGCCTCATCATGGTAGCCATCGGCATCTACGCCTTCGCCCAGGGGGACAACACCACCGGTGTTCTGGTTCTGCTCATTGGTTACCCAGTCGTGGCAGGAACCCCCGACCTGGTCTTCCGCCCTCTCCTGCTCCGGAGTGGGATGAAGGTGGACGCGTCCATCCTGATCCTGGGGTTCTTCGCCGGTGTCGTCTCCATGGGGATGATCGGGTTTGTGCTGGGCCCCCTCATCCTGAAGCTCCTCATCGAAGCCATGAAGATGACGCACGAGGAGCTCATTGGAGGGAGAGGATCACCGGCGGGGAGTGGATAAACGTCTTTCCCACCCTGTTCCTCACCCCCGCCTTCCCTCCGGGCCTCGGAGTCTCAGGGATCATCGCAGTGCCCCTTCCACCCGTATCCCGGGTCCGCTGCGTCGAACCCTTCCTGGACCGCCAAACGCGGTGGACACGCTCCCGGACTGGAATCGCGCGGCTTTCGTAGACCGCGGGATGGTGACGGCCGCCACGGTGGAGGCCAGCTCGGGTGTTCCCCGGCGAACCGACACGTAGCGAAAGGAGGGGGGAGCCCCTTCCCCTGGAAATCACGCCCGGCGGGTCAGGATCCGCCCATGATCGCCATGCCGGTTCCTCCCCGAAGCAGCTCCAGGAGGGGCCCTGGCCAGAGGCCGGCTCCCACCACCAGAACCAGGAGAAGAGCAAGGGCAAGACTGGTGGCCCATCGTTGGCCGATGTCCGGAGCTCCGTCTTCTGCCTCGGCGGAAGCGAAGAGAGCCGAGATGACCCGGAGGTAGTAGAAGAGTCCCACGATGCTGGTCCCCGCCAGCACGAAAGCCAGTCCCCACAGGCCCCGGCCCACTCCCGCCGCCAGGAGATAGAACTTACCCACGAAGCCGGCGGTGATGGGGAGGCCAGACAGGGAGAAGAGGGCACCGCTGAGGCTCAGGGCCCAGAAAGGCCGGCGCGACCAGAGGCCCCGGAAGCGAGCCAACTCTCCCTCCCCGATCTCCCCGTTCCCCAGGGCACTCACGACCCCGAAGGCTGCCAGGGTCGTGACGAAATAGGCGGCAAGATAGAAGGCCGTGGCCGGAGCGCCGTCCCGCCCCCCGGCGAGGACCGGCACCAGGAGATATCCCAGATGGGCAATGGAGGAGTAGGCCAGGATCCGCTTCAGATCGTCCTGGAGCAGGGCCAGGAGGTTGCCGACCACCATGGAGGCCACGGCAAGGGCCGCCAGCCCCGACCAGAGGGGGCTCTCCCGGAATCCGGGAACCCCCATGGCCAGCCGGAGGAGGAAGGCCAGGACCGCACCCTTGGAGACCGTGGCCAGGAAGGCCGTCACCGGAGCGGGAGCCCCCTGGTATACGTCGGGTGTCCAGAAGTGGAAGGGCACCAGGGCCAGCTTGAAGCCGAGGCCCACCGTGAAGAGGGCCATTCCCGCCAGGACCAGGGGGCTCCATCCCGCCGCCAGGGACGCCGCCGGGAGGTCCGGGAGGCTCATGGTTCCCCAGGCCAGGTAGAGGGTGGCCAGCCCGAAGAGGAGGAAGCCCGACGAGGCGCCGGCCAGGACCAGGTACTTGATTCCGGCCTCCAGACCGGCGTCGCCGTCCTTCAGGTAGGCCACCATCCCGTAGAGGGCCACAGTCAGGATCTCCAGCCCCAGGAAGAAGGCGGCGAAGTGCCGGGCGGCCGCCAGGATCATGGCCCCCGCCACCCCCAGCAGGAGCAAAACCACGAGCTCCTCGGAGCGGGTGACCGCCAGGCGCTCCAGATAGTCCCGGGCCAGGACCGCCACGACGGCTCCCGCCCCTAGAAAGAGGGCCTGAAAGAGGAGGGCGAACCGGTCCACCACCAGGAGGGGAGATACCCCCACCGGAGCGACGCCCGCTGCCGCGGGAAGGGACAGGAGCCCGCCCATGAAGCCCACCAGGGCCACCACCAGGGCCAGACGACCGCTCCGGTGAAATGCCGCCAGGGGGAGGAGGACAACCGCCGCCCCGGCCACCCAGAGGACCGGCAGAATGGCCAGGATCTCCTGAGCGCTCATGGCCCGCCTCCTCCCCCAAGGAGCTGCATGGCCACCCGGACCGACTCCAGGACCGGCTGCGGAAAGAGCCCCAGCCAGAGGAGAAGGGCCGCCACGGCCGACAGACTCGCCAGCTCCCGCCCTCCCAGGTCAGGGAGCCGAGCTCCTTCGCGCCCCCTGCCGTTCGCTTCGTGTCTCTTCCCATGGAACACGCTCTGGACGATGCGCAGGGCGTAGATGGCCGCCGCCACCAGTCCCGTCACAGCCACCGCCGTCACCACGGGGAAGACCGGCCAGCTCCCGGCCAGGACCAGGAACTCGGCTACGAAGCTCCCGAGCCCCGGAAGACCCAGGGACGCCATGGCCAGGACCATGGCCAGCCCCCCCAGACGGGGCATCTCTTCCCAGAAGCCCCCCATCTTTGCCAGGTCCCTGCTGTGGAGGCGCTCCTGGAGGATCCCCACCACGATGAAGAGGCCCCCGGTGCTGAGTCCGTGGGTCACCATCTGGAACACCGCCCCCTCCGTGGCCATGGCGTTCATGGCGTAGATCCCCAGGAGGACGAACCCCAGGTGGCTGACGCTGGTGTAGGCCACCAACCGCTTCAGGTCCATCTGGGATAAGGCCAGGAGGGCCCCGTAGAGGATCCCCGCCGTCCCCAGGACCGCGGCCACCGGGGCGAAGGCCCGGGACGCCTCGGGAAAGAGGGGAAGGGCGAAGCGAATCAATCCGTACGCCCCCGTCTTCAGGAGGAGTCCCGCCAGGACCACACTCCCGGCGGTGGGGGCCTCAGTGTGGGCGTCCGGGAGCCAGGAATGAAGCCCGAAAACCGGAAGCTTCACGGCGAACCCTACGAAGAAGCCCAGCATGAGGACCATGGCCGTGGAGGGGCCCATGGACGTCCCCAGGAGCTCCACGTAGTCGAAGGTCAGGATTCCCGTGCTCTGCTGGTGGACCAGGGCCAAGCCCAGGATGGCCAGGAGCATGAGGAAGCCTCCCCCCTGGGTGAAGAGGAAGAACTTCACGGCGGCCCGGAGCCGATCCTCATGTCCCCACACGGCGATGAGGAAGTACATGGGGATCAGCATGAGCTCCCAGAAGAAGTAGAAGAGGAAGAGGTCCAGGGCCGAAAAGACCCCCACCACCCCGCCCAGCACCCAGAGGAGGTGCAGGTGGAAGAGCCCCACCCGGTCCTGGATCTCGGTCCAGGACGCCAGGACCGCCAGGATCCCCAGGACCAGGGTGAGGACCACCAGGACGAGGGAGAGACCGTCCACCGCCAGGTGGATGCTGATCCCCAGCCCCGGAATCCACGGGGCCTGGAACCAGTCGATCCAGGCGCCGGGGTCCAGTGCCGTCCACCCTGGACCCCCGGTCATCCCCTCCCCCGGAACCACCCCGGCCCCGAGCGCCCCGCCGGCCCGAGCCGCCACCCAGAGACCCAGGGCCACCATGAGGTCGGCAAGTAGAACCACCAGGGACACCCACCGGGCCAGGGCGGGGCGCAGGCGCCCCAGGGCCCAGGCCAACAGGCCACCCGCCACGAGACTCAGGACCAGCCAGAGGACGATCATGAGAGTAACACCCACCCCAGAAGGAGCACGGCTCCGGCCACCACCCCCCGGGCGTACCACCGGACCCGTCCCGTCTGGGTCCGGACCAGGAGCTCGTGGGCCACCCGCATCACGGCACCCAGGCCCCGGAAGAGGAGGTCCACCACGTCATCCTTCCCCCACCGGGCCAGGGCCGTGTAGGGCGCGACGAGGAGCCGGTCGTAGAGGACGTCGAAGCCCCAGCCCCCGAACCAGAACCGCCGGAGCCCGCCCGGGATCCACCTTTTTTCGAGAACTTCTCCAGCTTCCCGCTGGGGCCGATGATACCAGACCCAGGCCAGGGTAATCCCCAGGAGGGAGGCCACCACGGCCGCCAGCTGCAGGCCCCACTCCAGGGCTGGCGCGTGGGAAGCTCCGGCTTCCCCGGCGGCCGGAAGGGTGCCGGCCAGAAAGCCGGAGAAGAGGTGCACTCCGCCCAGGTTGCCAGGGACCTCCACGAAGCCCCCCACGATGGAGAGGACGGCCAGGACTCCCAGGGGCAGGAGGATCCGGCCCCCCGGCGTCCGGCCGATCTCCGGCCCCTTCT
>JASFRP010000317.1:0-4995 GCA_050114895.1 Gemmatimonadota bacterium | reverse complement strand
TCCTCCACTGGCTCATCTGGAGCGCCCCCTTCAGGACCAGCAGGTGGACGTGGTGGTCAAACGGGTCGATCCCCTCTCGCTTCAGCTTCGCCAGGTTGGTCCGGTGCCTCTGGCCGCCACCCTGAAGGAGGCATTCGGGGTCCTGAACCGAGCGATGGATGGAGTTCTTTGAGCCTTTGCTCGAGAGGGGAGTGTGGAGGAGCCAACGATCCCTCCCCGTTCTCGAATCAGATTGAATAGACGATGGAGTCTGGACAGGGGTGCTTCCTGCAGTCTCTGCGAACTCACGTCCCAAGGAGAATCGTGTTGAAGAAGATGCGGAGTATTCTCGTTCCGCTCCTGACCATCCTTCTGGGAGCCTGCGAGGGAACCGGGGGACCTCCCTCCCCCGACACCGTGGCCGAAGCCGCTGGCGTCACCTTTTCCGTGGAGGCCGCCGCAGAGATGCTCGCCCCCCACACCCAGCTCCCGAATCAGGCCCAGGTGGTGGAGGCACTGGCGAACCTCTGGGTGGATTACTTCCTTCTGGCGAAGGTCGCCGCGGAAGACACCACCCTGGCGAGCCTGGACGTCAGCTCTCTCGTCGAGCAGAACGTGAACCAGCAGATGGTCCTCCAGCTTCGGGACCAGGTCATCCAGGTGGACACGACACTTTCGGACGAAGAGGTTCAGGAAGCCTACGAGAGCACGCTTCCCGGGGCCCAGATTCGAGCCCGTCATATCCTCCTGGGTTTTCCCGATAACGCGACTCCGGCCCAGATCGACAGTGTGAGGGCACTGGCCGAGTCGCTCCGAAGCCGGCTGGTGGCCGGAGAGGATTTCGCGACCCTTGCCCGTCAATACAGTCAGGATACGGGGAGCGCTGCGAATGGAGGTGATCTGGGCACGTTCGGGAGGGGTGAGATGGTCCCACCCTTCGAGGAGGCGGCCTTCTCGCTGGCAGTGGGGGAGATCAGCCAGGTAGTCGAAACGACGTTCGGGCTCCACATCATCCGTGTCGACGAGCGCATCGTCCCCCCCCTCGAGGGGAATCAGGATCAGCTCCGGACCCAGCTTCAGAATCGCAGAGTGGCTGAGGCGGAGTCCACCTACGTGGCCGGCATCATCGAGGCCGCCGGGGTGGAGGTGCACCAGGATGGGTTCGAGACGGCCCGCCTTCTGGCGGAGACACCGAATATGGAGCTCTCTCCCAGAGCTCGCGAGCGCCCGATTGTGAGCTTCTCAGGGGGAGCCTACACCGTGGGAGACCTGCAGGACTGGATTCAGCTCCAGCCGGCCAACCTTCGCGCCCAGATTCAAAGCGCGACCGACGAACAACTGGATGGGTTCCTGAGGAATCTGACCCGGGAACGGCTCCTCATTCGTGCCGCCGAGAGAGAGGGCATCCAGGTCTCGGAGTCCAGGAGGGACTCCCTGGCCACCGACATCCGGTCTGGGGTGAAGGGCGCCGCCGAGCAGCTCGGGCTGCTGAACCTCTCTCCGGGAGAGGGTGAGAGCACCGACGACGCTGCCTACGAGGCCGTGAGAAGGCTTCTGGAGCAGGTCGTGGGAGGAGAGAAGGAGGTCATCCCCCTGGGCGGAGTCTCCATCGCCCTGCGGAAGCAGTTCGAATCCCTCATCAACCAGGTGGGAATCGACAACACGGTCACCCGAATCACGGAGATCAGAACCCAGGTGCAGCCGGTATCCCCACCGAGCCCCGTCCCTCCGGCTGTCGACACGGCGGTTCCCGACTCCGGGGGATCGGGGAGTTGATACCGGAACCCGGGCCCTTGGAACGGTTTAGAGAGATCCGGGCCGCGGTACCCCTGACCCCGGCCCGGATATTACGCGTGGGGCAGGAACTCTTTGGTTCCCCGGTCCCCCTGGAGGTTTCATGTTGAGGAGACGTCCCACTGCTCCAGTGGTAGGCGGACTCACCGCACTGGCTCTGCTGGTGGGCCCCTTCCAGCCCAACATTCGGCCCGCCGCGGCCCAGGAAGGCAACCTGGTGGACCGCATCGCGGCCGTGGTGGGCGATTCGGTCATCACCCTCACTCAGATCCAGGAGCGGATCTTCCAGCTCAGATCCCAGGGACTCGAGGTTCCGACGGATGCCGGAGCTCTCGCCCGCCTCCAGCGAGAAATCCTGGATCAGATCGTCGGAGAGCAGCTCATCGTCCAGGCCGCCATCCGGGACACCACCATTGCCGTGGATGAAGCCGACATCGAAGAGATCGTCTCACAAGATCTCCAGCAGAGGGTCCGGCAGTTCGGAGGCCAGGCGGCCTTCCAGCAGACCCTTCAGGCCCAGGGGTTCACGCTGGCCAGCTTCAGGGAGTTCCTGAGAGGGCAGGTGCGGCAGAACCGACTCTACCAACAATACATGGCCAAGCGCTCCAGGGATCTCGCGGGAATCGTCATCGAAGACTCCGAGATCCGGGCCTTTTTCGACGAGCAGAGGGAGAACCTGGGGCAGCGGCCCCCTTCCGTGGCCTTCACCCAGATTATCGTGGCCTCGACTCCCTCAGACTCCGCCCGAGACGCCGCCCGTGCCGAGGCGGAGCGGATCCGACAGATGGCTGTGGAGGGCGAGGATTTCGAGGAGCTCGCGCGACGTTTTTCCCAGGAGCCGGGAGCCCAGGATAGTGGTGGGGACCTGGGCTGGTTCCGGCGGGGAGAGATGGTCACCGCCTTCGAGGACGCGGCATTCAACCTGGGCGTGAACCAGATCAGCGACGTGGTGGAGACTCCCTTCGGCTTCCACATCATCAAGGTGGAAAGAAGGAGGTCGGGGGAGGTGAGGGCCAGGCACATCCTGATTCAACCCCAGACTTCGGAGGCGGACAGGCTCAGGGCCCTCCAGACGGCAGAGGAGGTCAAGTCGCGCCTCGAGGCAGGGGAGGATTTCGTCGCCCTCAGGGAAGCATACGGTGATCTCGAGTCGGCGGACTCCCTCGAATACCCCTTCGATCAGCTCAGTCAGCTCCCTCCCGGATACGCTGAACCCCTTCTCCAGAGTGACGCAGGCCAGGTGATCGGACCCATAGAGTACGAAGCTGCCGGGAGGGCCCGGTTCGCGGTGATCCAGGTCCAGGCGGTGCGCGAGGGGGGCGAGTTCTCTCTGGAGGAGATTCGTCCTCAAATCCGGCAACGGCTCCAGGAAGAGAAGCTGGTGGAGAAGATCCTGGAGGAGCTTCGAGCACAGACCTACGTCCAGATTCGCATATAGGGGCGCCCCCATGAATGGCGCTGGGGCCCTGCCAGGAGGAACCCTCCGCATCGCTGTCACGCTGGGCGACCCTCGAGGGATCGGACCCGAGGTGATGCCCCAGGCCGTCCGTGCCATCCTCCGGCAATCGGCTCCCCCCTCCCTCTTCCTTCTGGGGCCGGAAGGTCTCGATCCCGGTCTCACACCTTATCTGGCCATCGGATCCTGGGACGGTACGGAAACCGGAGCGGGGAGGATCACGGCGGCCGCCATCGAGAAGGGGATCCAGATGGCAGAGGGTGGCTCCATCGGAGCCCTCGTCACAGGGCCATCCCATAAGCCGGCACTCAGAGCCGCGGGGTGGGACGTCCCGGGCCAGACGGAGATGCTCCAACGCCTCACGGGAGCTGCGGACGTCGGGATGCTCATGTGCGCTGAGGAGACGGCGCTGGGAGCCCCGCTCCGCGTCCTCCTGGCCACGACCCATCTCCCCCTCCGTGATTTGTTCAATCACCTCACGCCAGAGCTTCTGGTGCGCCAGACCACGCTTCTCGTCCAGGCTCTGAAACGGGACTGGAAGATCGAGGCCCCCTCCGTGGGTCTTTGCGCCGTCAACCCACACGCCGGGGATGGGGGCCTGTTCGGGAACGAGGAGGAGGTCATCTACGGACCGGCTCTGGAGGAGCTCCGGGAACGAGGATTCGATGTCCAGGGGCCCTTCCCTGCCGACACCGTGTTCCGGCGAGCCCTCGACGGGCGGCTGGATGCCGTGGTGGCCCCGTATCACGACGTGGGGATGGCTGCGTTCAAGAGCGTCTCTTTCGGAACGGGGGTGAACGTGACCCTCGGGCTTCCCCTGATCCGGACCTCACCCGACCACGGCACCGCCTTCGACATCGTGGGCTCCGGGAAGGCGGATTTCGGCTCCGCCAGGGAGGCTGTGCGATTGGCGGCCTGGCTGGCGGGAAACCGTTTTGACACCCCCCAGGCTCAGGGGTAGCTTGGATTCGCCCGGAGAACCGAGGCCTCTGTCCCCATCGTCCCGTGATCAAACTCCTGAACGTAACCAAAACGTTTCCCCGCACAGGGACCGCCCTCGACAGCTTGTCCCTCCACGTGCCCAAGGGACAGTTCGTCTTCCTTACCGGCCACTCCGGGTCGGGAAAGACGACCACCCTGCGCCTGATCCACATGGCCGAGCGCCCCACCAGCGGAGAGGTGAGGGTCAGCGGGTTTTCCAGCCAGAGGACGTCCAACCGTGAGCTCTGGAAGGTCCGAAGGAGGGTGGGTTTCGTCTTTCAGGACTTCCGCCTCCTCCCGGGTCGCACGGCTCTCGGGAACGTGGCATTCGCCCTGGAGGTTACGGGTACGGCCCAGAAAGACATACGCCCCCGTGCCCAGAGACTCCTCACCCAGATGGGCCTCTCCTCCAAATCCGGCTCGAGAGTCGGCGAGCTGTCTGGAGGAGAGCAACAGCGGGTTGCCATCGCCAGGGCTCTGGCCAGCGACCCTCTGATCCTCCTGGCAGACGAGCCCACCGGAAACCTGGACGAGCGGGCCACCCGCGGGATTCTGGAGCTCTTCTGGACCATCAACGCCCTGGGCATGGCGGTGGTGATGGCCACCCATGACCTCGAGCTGATCCGCGCCTACCCCCGAGCCCGAGTCCTGGAGCTGGACCAGGGCCGCCTGGTGTACGACTCGCAGGAGGCGAACTGAGATGCCCCGCGCCCTGAGTGAAGCGCTCTCCGCCTTCCGTCGCGCACCACTTCTCACCGGCCTCTCGGCCCTCATGGTGGGTTTGG
>JASFRP010000316.1:0-4997 GCA_050114895.1 Gemmatimonadota bacterium | reverse complement strand
TTCACGATGTTGCTGGGAAGCTCGGGGTGGTTGTTGGGGTTGTAGTCCGGCCGCGCAGGGTCCTGGACCAGCGGCGGGACGGGGGCTCCGGCCTGGGGAAAGAACAGTCCGTCCAGGTCATGCTCTGCCAGGACCTTCCGAAAGAGGGCCCGGATCTCCATGCGCCAAGCCTGGTATGCGTCCCCCTCCTCGGTGGCTGTGGGGGCCGCCGGCGGTCGGCTCCGGCCCCCCCGCCGGAAGGTCTCGCCGGTGAGGGTCTCCCACTCCTCGACGCTGTGGAAGGCGGCCCCGGGGCCCAACCCCTGAAAGTACACCAGCCAGTCGTAGGCGCCGGTTCCTCCGCCCCGAGGCCGCCGGCGGTAGAGTTCCACAAAGCCGCTCCCGGCGAAGGGGTCCGCCACGGCCTCGGCGCCCTGGGCCTCCAGGACGGCCACGGCATCCCGGTAGAAGGCCTCCGTCTCGGGGGCCAGGGGGAGGAACTCCTCCCGCCATCCCGTGCCCACCAGCCCGAACCGTCTGCCTTCCAGAGCCGTATCCGAGAGGGCGGCGACGTAACCTTCCTGGGGGATGTGCCCCTCGGCGGCAAAGGTGGCCGGGTCCTCGAGGGTGGGCCCCGCCAGGACGTCCAGGGCCAGGGCCGCGTCCCGAACCGTCCGGGCCAGGGGGCCAACCACGTCCACGTAGGTGGCGTCCACCGGTACGACCCCCTCCAGGGGGACCAGCCCGTAGGTGGGCTTGACCCCCACCAGGGCCTGGGCGGAGGCGGGGTTCTGGATGGAGCCGCCGGTCTCCGTCCCCAGTCCCAGGACGGCGAAGCCTGCGTTCACCGCTGTGGCGGTACCGCCGCTGGAGCCCCCGGGGGCCCGGTCGGGGTTGTAGGGGTTCAGCGTCACCCCCGCTACGCTGGAGTTGGTCCGGGTGCCGTGCCCCGCGAAATCAGGGAGGTTGGTCTTCCCCAGGATGACCGCTCCGGCCTCCCGGAGACGGGTCACGACTGCAGCGTCGTCGTCGGGAACGAGGTCCACGCCCCCCGTGGCACTGCTGAACCCCGCGAACCCGGCGGTGGTGACCAGGCCGGCCATGTCCATGTTGTCCTTCACCACCACTGGCACTCCGTGGAGGGGGCCCCTGGGGCCGGTGCTCAGGTATTCCTCGTCCAGGGCCGCTGCCGTGGCCAGGACTTCGGGGTTCAGGGAGACGAAGGCGTTGTAGGTTTCCTCGTATCGGGCAATTCGGGCCAGGGCGGCTCGGGTGAGCTGGACGGCGCTGAAGCGACCGGCAGCGAGCCCGGCCTGAATCGCCTCCACCGTGAGCTCTTCCATCTCCTGGGGGCCGATGGAGGAGGGTCCGGGATCCCGGAAGTTCGCAGCCGGCGGCAGGGGCTGTTTCGGGGTGGCGCAGCCGAGGACCAGCCCGGCCAGGAAGACCGGCCAGGTCGAGGGAAGAGGCCGGTCCCGATTCCTTCTCTGTCGTCCAGGTCTCCAGCTCATCTCGTCTCCTGGCTCCCAAGGGGGCTTGGGAACATGCGGGATCTGGAGGCGAGGGCCAAGGGTGGGTCCGAGGGGACGGCCATCGGTGCCCTCCAGGGTGAGGCACGGTGGCGTGGGCGACACCCGGAGTCCTGCGGTGTTGCGCCTACTCCTCGTCCTGGTCCCCGTACAATCGGTCGATGGGACTGGTGATCTTCCGGGCCCCACGTTTCGCCACGTGGGTGTAGATCACGGTGGTGGTGATCTTGGCGTGGCCCAGGAGCTCCTGGATGTACCGAAGGTCGGTACCAGCTTCCAGCAAGTGGGTCGCGAACGTGTGGCGCAGCACATGGGGTGTGACCCGCTTCTCGATGCCGGCGGCATGGGCGGCTCGGGAGACCGCTCGCTGGATGGCCCGGGAGGTGATGTGCCGGTCCCGGCGATTTCCGGCGGGGAAGAGCCACTCGTGGGGGCGCTCCACACGCACGTATTCCCTCAGAGTCTTCAACACCAGGGGGGAGAGCATGACCTACCGGTCCCTCTTCCGCTTGGCCCGGGGGATATCCGCCACCGGAGCCGGCGCCATCAGGACCCGTCGGTGCAGGAACCGAATGGCGCTGAGGGCCTGGTTCGTGTAGGCGTGGGAGTGGCCTTCCCTGAGGAGAAGGAGAAGCCACTCCCTGACCTCTGACCCCTCGGAGACGGGGTCGAGGGAAGGCGCCCTGGCCCCGAGGCGGGCCTGTGCGATGCGGTGCTGGTAGAAGCGCCGCATGTGGGCCAGGTACAACCGTCGGGTCTCCCGGGTGAAGCCCCGGAGCACCATCTCCTCGTCCGTGCGCTTCAGGAGGTCCTGAAGCCAGGAGGGGAGCCGGGAGAGGGTCTTCTGGTTCACCCCTCATCATTTGAATCGAAGAGGGGCCGGGGAATGGCGGAGTGGGACGGGGAGCCAGCGGACCCCGGGATCTCCCTCTACCCCACCGGAAACGTGAGACCGCCCCTCAGCGTGAAGTCCGGAAGATCGCCGACCCCGAGCCCCAGCTCCGCGAAGGGGGTCATCCTGGCCATGGGGACCTTGAACCCGCCCCCGATCCGAAGGGCCACCTCCGTGTCGCTTCCGCTTCCTCCTCCGCCCGGAGTCTCGTAGTCCCAGGAGGAGTGACCGATGGCGATGCCCGCCAGGACATACGGGAGAAGGCTGTGTTCCTCCTCCAGGGGAAAGAGGTAGCGGACGTCCCCGTCGAGCTCCCAGTAGTCCCCGCCGTCGGGGAAGTAGAGGGTGAAGTGTCCGCCGAATTCCAGCTGTTCGTAGACTGAACTCAACGGCGCCTCCATGACGACCCCGATTCCCACGTCCACGTCCTCGGCCAGAGAGATTTCGGGCCCCAGGGCGATCTGCCCGTGGAGGGGGGAAGCAACGAGAGCGAGAAGGCTGACCACCAGGGGGACGGCGAAGCGTGTTCTCATCCTATCTCCTTGCTGTGTACCCAACGCGGTCTGGACGGCTTGAGCCCGGCCGGGGCCGATGGATCCCAACCGGACCCGAGCCCGGACATTGAATCAAGCTATGAGGAGGGACCCCTCGGCTCAAAGGGTTTCTCTTCCGGTCCGCAACGACAATCGGGATGTGGGGCGGGAGTGTGGGTCCGCCCCCTTGACGAGGACTGGAGGGGAGAATATCATACAAACGTATGAATGATGCACTCATGGAGGGAAGATGATGGAAGGAAAGAAACCGGATCTGCCCCGGGGTTCCGGCGACCCCCCAGGAGGGAATCCCCGGCCCAGGGAGGGCGACGGGGAAGACACCCGGCGGCGGCTGCTCCTGGCGGCCCGGAAGCTCCTGGCTCAGAAAGGCTTCGAGGGGACGTCCATTAGGGCTGTGACGGAGGAAGCGGGGGCGAACCTGGGAGCCGTCACGTACCACTTCGAGTCCAAGGAAAAGCTCTATCACGCGGTGCTGGAGGAGGTGCTAGGGCCCATGAGGGACCAGGCTCAGATGCTGAAAAGCCTGCCCTTCTCCCCGCTGCAGCGACTGGAGTTCTTCATCCGGGGGATGTTCCAGCACCTAAGCGAGAACCCAGACATGCCCCGCTTCATGGTGCAGGAGATCGTGCTGGGGTCCGAGCCCGCTCCTCCCATCCTGGATACCGTTCGGACGGTGGCCCCGGTCCTGGTGGGGATCATCCAGGAGGGACAGCACGTGGGGACCATCCGGGAGGGGGATCCGGTCCTCATGGCCATAAGCACTCTCTCCCAGCCCATCTACCTGTCCATCATGCCCCCGGTCCTGGCCCGGGAGGACCTGAAGGGGTCCGGTGTCCCCCAACCCAGGATCTCCCCCGAGGACCATGCCGTGGAGTTCGTGCTGAGTGGCCTCGCCGCCCGACAGGAGGATTCCGAATGAACAGCCCGAGATGGAGCCGACTGCAGGGGAGAGGACGGGGACGGAGCTGGGTGCAGCCGGAGGTCGCCGCTTTCCTTGGGGTCCTCGCCGTTCTTGGGTGTCCTGGCTCCCTCCAGGGCCAGGGATCAGGTCAGAGAGGGGGTGGACTGGAGATTGGGGCGGAGGAACCACCGGGAGCGGGTGGACGGCTCGGGGCAGGTGAAGACGTCGCGCCCATGACCCTGGCCGAGGCCCTGGACCTGGCTGTTCTGACGCATCCCGCCGTGGCTCAGGCCCGGGCCGCCGAGAGGGCCGCCGCGGCCAGGGTGAGCCAGGCGGGGGCCGCCCGTCTCCCCTGGCTGACGGGCCAGGCCTCCCTGGGTGTCAATCAGGAGCCCATGGTGGTGGCTCCCATTCATGCTTTCGATCCCATGAATCCGCCGGCCTTCGACCGGAACCTCCTCCAGGGGGCCCTCACCCTGGGATACACCGTCTTCGACGGGGGAGCCCGGGGTGCCCGGATCCGCCAGGCAGAGGCGGGGGAGGAGGTGGAGCAGGTCGGGGCCGTCGCTGCAGAAATGGAGGTCATGGTGCAGGTGAGTGCCGCCTATCTCGGAGTTCTCTCGGGACAGGACATCCTGGAGGCGGCAGAGAGCCAGCGTGCCGCGCTGGAGTCGGAAGCGGCTCGCGTCCGCCTGTTCCTGGATGAAGGGAAAGCGGCCCGGGTGGACCTGCTAAGGGTCGAGGCCGCCCTGAGCCGGGTGGAGGCCGCCGAGATCTCGGCCCGCTCCGATCTCGATCTGGCCTGGAGCCGCCTGGCCCGTCTCACGGGCTGGTCGGTGGAGAAGCTCCAGGGAACGACGCTGGCAGCGGTCATCGTTCCGGCGGGGGACCTTCCCTCCCGGGACGCGGTTCTGGCCTCCACCATGGAGACGAACCCCGATCTCTCCCGGGCACGGAAACTCCTGGCCGGTGCCGAGGCCGGGGTGAGCATGGCCAGGGCATCCTGGTTCCCCAAGGTGGAGGCGGGTGGGAGGTACAACGACTTCGGCACCCTGTCCGGAGGGCACGTCCAGGAGTGGCAGGGCCTCCTCCAGATCTCCTATCCGCTCTTCTCCGGGGGGTCCACGTCGGGAGAACGGGAG
>JASFRP010000315.1:0-5002 GCA_050114895.1 Gemmatimonadota bacterium | reverse complement strand
GGCCCGGCGCTGTCACCGACGGTAAGCACTGTCACCGACGGTGACATGCGGGATCGGTGGAGTCCGGCTCCTCCTTACCCCGGCGCCTCGAGGGTGCAGCGAAGAATCCGAGATGCCCCAAGACAGAATTCTGGCCCTTGTGGTCACCGCCTACCTCTCCGTTCTCATCGTCCTCGGCCTGATCATGAGTCGGCGGGTGGCTTCCGCCTCGGACTTCCTGGTGGCGGGAAAGAAGCTCGGCCTTCCCCTCACCACGGCGACCTTGGCGGCCGTCCAGCTCGGAGCCGGAGTCATCCTGGGTGGCTCCGCCATGGCTGCGGAATACGGCGTCTGGCCCGGTGCATGGTACGGGATCGGGTGTGTGATCTTGGCTGGGCTCCTCGTGGCACCCAGAATGCGAAGGCAGGGCGGGTACGTACCCCTGGCGGAGAGCTACGAGTTGCACAACGGAGACTACATCGGGGACAACGCGTGAGGACGCCCGGGACGATGTCCGCACCAATCGAGTTTCGGCCAGTAGACCCGTTGAGCTTCGATGCCGACCTCTGCATCAGCTGCAACCTTGGTGTGGACGCCTGCCCGGTGCCCGGGGCGATCTCGTTGAACAGCCTGGCCCGGGGCCGGGTGCACGTTCGAAGGAAAGAGACCGGCCAGGACTTCTTCCTCTAGCCGGGTCCGACGGCGGAAGTAGGGAGTCGATCGCCGGCTCGCCCTCCAACACCGCGCCCGGAGGCGGTCACCGCCTTGCGGCTCTCCCGGTGGAAATGCCAGGTTGAGCTCGGCTCCCCGGAGTGGATGGGGGGCTCATCTCCTCCACGCACACGTCCCGATGGAAGGTCCTCCATGTCCATGAGCGTTCGGTTCCAGGCTCCCGCCGTCGTCCGCCGTCTCCTCGCCGTACCCGTGATGATGGGGTTGACCGTCCTGGGTGGGTGCCAGGGGGGGAGCTCCCAGCCCGGGAGCTTCCAGGAGCTGGCCACCGCCCATCTGGCCCAGATCGACGGGGAGATGGCCTTGCCGGGCCTGGGCGCAGAGGTGGAAGTGCTCAGGGATCCCTGGGGCGTTCCCCACATCTACGCCCAGAACCTGGACGACCTCTTCTTCGCCCAGGGGTTCGTGCAGGCCCAGGATCGCCTCTGGCAGATGGAGATGTACCGCCGGACGGGGGAGGGACGGCTGGCGGAGATCCTTGGCCCCGAAGCCCTCCCCCACGACCGCCTGGCCCGTCTCCTGAAGTACAGGGGTCCCTGGACCGACGAGGAGTTCGGGAGCTACCACCCCGAGGGGAGGCGGATCCTGGAGGCGTTTGCCAGGGGGGTCAACGCCTACATCGAGCAGACCGGCGACCGGCTTCCGGTGGAGTTCGCGCTCACGGGAATTCGGCCGGAGCCCTGGGGCCCCGAGACCCCTCTCCTCCGGATGCAGACGGCCATGCCCCTGGGGGACGCCCGAAGCGAGCTGAGGCTGGCTCGGCAGGTGGCGGAGCTGGGGCCGGAAGAGGCGAACCGTCGGGCCGACCCGACTCCCTTCCGTCCCCTCACGGTTCCGGAAGGGGTGGATCTCTCCCTCATCGGCGGGGACGTGGTGTCCGCCCTCTCGGGATTTCGCAACGCCATGCCCCGACCCCCGCTGGTGCCTCCCTACGACTCCTGGACCATGGGTGGAACGTCGGAAAACCTGGGAGCCCAGGAGAGATCCCCCGGGAGCAACAACTGGGTCATCGGACCGTCGTTGACCGCTTCCGGCAAGGTATTGGTGGCCAACGATCCCCACCGGGGCGTCACCAACCCCTCCCTCCGGTACGTGGTGCACCTGGACGCGCCGGGGTGGACGGCCATCGGTTCCACGGAGCCGGTCCTCCCGGGGGTGGCCATCGGCCACAACGGAAGAGTCGCATGGGGCCTCACAATCGTGGGAACGGACCAGTCGGACGTGTACGTAGAGACCACAAGCCCGGAGGACCCGAACCAGGTCCGCTGGAACGGGGAGTGGGAGCCCCTCCGAATCGTGGTGGATACAATCCGGGTGAAGGGCCAGGCGCCGGAAGTAGTAGAGCTCAAATACTCCCGGCACGGGCCGGTCTTCTACGAAGATCCTGAGAATCATTTGGCCTACGCACTTCGCTCCACCATGCACGAGCCGGGCTCCACGGGGTATCTGGCGGCCCTTCGCCTGAACGTGGTGGACGACTGCCGGGAGTTCCTGGATGAGCTGGATTTCTGGAAGGCGCCCACGGAGAACATGATCTGCGGGGATTCTCTGGGGAATATCGCCTGGCAGGCGTCGGCGGCGTCACCTCGGCGGAGAGGCTGGTTGGGGAGGCTTCCCGTTCCCGGATCCGGAGCCTACGAGTGGGACGGGTTCCGGTCCGACCTTCCCCGAGAGCTCAACCCCGAGCGAGGATGGATCGCCACTGCGAACCACGACATTCACCCTCCCGGATACGATCCGCCCCTCTTCTTCAAGTCCGGGTCCTCCTTTCCCCGGTTCGAGCGGGTGGCGTCCGTTCTCTCATCAGGAGGACCCTTCGACCTGGAGAGCTCCATCCAGCTTCAGCAGGACGCCTTCTCGGCCTCCGCAGCCGGCGACCTCCCCCTTTTCCGTGGATGGCAAGCGGAGGATCCGGAAGTGGAGTCCGCCAGGGCAGCGCTTGCAGATTGGGATGCCGTCTACCGGAGGGAATCCCGGGCCGCCGCCATCTATGACCGGGTGCGGCGTCACTTGCCTGCGGACCTTCCGGAAAGCCAGGCCACGGGAGATGAGCGGGAGGCCCTCCTGGCCCAGGCCATCCAGGCGGGGCTGGAGGAGCTGAGGGAGACCCTCGGGGAGGATCCGTCGGAATGGCGCTGGGGGCGGATCAATCGTAGCGAATTCCCCCACAGCTTCGTGGAGGCCTACGACCTCCCCGCTGCGGAGCGATCCGGTGGGGCCGGGACCGTGGCGGCCCTCGGGGCCACCTACCGCCAGGTCGTGGACTTCTCGGACCTGGATTCCTCGGTGGGCACCAACGCTCCGGGGCAGTCCGGCCGACCGGGGAGCCCCTACTACGGGAACCTGACGGAGAGCTGGGCCGCCGGCGAGTACTTCCCCCTCCTCTTCACCCGGCAGGCGGTGGAGGCCAGGGCGGAGCACCGGCTGGTGCTGAGGCCGGGATCGGAGTAGGGGCCGTCCTCCGGCTTTCCCTCTGACCGGAAGGTCCGGCTCATGGGATTGGCGGAGCCGGGAGCGCGGATGGGCGCCATCCCAGTGCCAGGGACCTGGACGTCCCATCCGGACATGGCCCCTGCCAGGCAGCGTCGGTAGATTCGCCCCATGACCAGGAGTGAGTATCAGGAGTTGGTGGAGTTCCTCGGGCGGCGCTTCGACGCCATCGACCAGCGCTTCGACGCCATCGACCAGCGCTTCGACGCCATGGACCAGCGCTTCGACGCCATCGACCGGCGCTTCGACGCCATCGACCAGCGCTTCGACGCCATCGACCAGCGCTTCGACGCCATGGACCGGCGCTTCGACGCCATCGACCAGCGCTTCGACGCCATCGACCAGCGCTTCGACGCCATCGACCGGCGCTTCGACGCCATCGAGACCCGGCTTACCCGGGTGGAGGTGATGTCGGAACGGAACCTCCACTACATCCAGCTCGTTGCCGAAGGCCTTACCGCCCATCGAGAGAGCACAGCCAGGGAGTTTGCGGCCGTCCGCCGCGAGATGGCCGAGGGCTTCCAGAGACAAGAGGGGCTTCTTCAGGACCTCACCATCCGGGTCGAGCGGCTGGAGAGACGCTCCGCCTGAGGGAAGACTCCGGACGCCACCGGATCACTCTGCCCGCAGCGCTACCATGGGATCCACCCCCGCCGCCCGCCGGGCCGGGGCGTAGCTGGCCAGGAGCGTCACACCCACCAGGGCCACGGCTACGAGGATGTAGGTGACGGGGTCCATCGGGCTCACACCGTGAAGGATGGCCGACATGAGTCGGGTCAGGGCGGCGGCCGCGCCGGTCCCCAGCCCGACGCCCATCAGAGCCAGCACCAGCCCCTGCCTCAGGACCATGCCCACCACGCTTCCCACCTCGGCGCCCATGGCGATGCGGAGGCCCAACTCCTGGGTGCGTTGTCCCACGGCATAGGAAATCACGCCGTAGATCCCGATGCCTCCCAGGAGGAGCGCCACGGCCGCAGCGATGCCCAACATGACCAGGGTGAAGGAGGTGCGGGCCATGGAGTCACGCTGTACCTCGTCCATGGTCACCATCGCCCCCAGGGGCCGGGTGGGGTAGGAGGACCACACGACGTCACGAACCTCCGCCAGGAAGTCCGGGGTCCCGACCCTCGGGCTCCTGATGGCGTATCCCATGGTGCGGATGACGAAGATGGGGTTATCCCAGAAGCCCTCCAGGAGCATGGGCCAGTAGACGATATCCACGGCGCCCTGCTCCATCCCGTCATCCCGGACGTCGCCCACGACTCCGATGATCTCCCGCCAGTCCCCGGCATCGAACCCGGTGGCCAGGCGGCGGCCCACGGCGCGGGAGGGGTCTCCCCAGACCTCCCTGGCGAGGCTCTCGGTGATCATCACCACCCGCGCCCGTTCTCGAATGTCGTCCCAGCTGATGGACCGGCCCGCCACCACGGGGTCCCCCATGGTCTCCGGGTAGTTTCCTCCGACCCATTTGAAGCGTCGGATCTGGGGGCTCTGACCCTCCGAGAGGGGGAAGTCCTCGAAGAAGATGGGGTCGAATCCTCCCCTCCCGTCCATGGGGACCGAGCTGGAGAGTCCCACGGAGGTGACACCGGGAATCTCCGACAGCCGGTGGGCCATGAGCTCGTGGGCGGCGGGCACGTCTTCGCCGTCGGGAACGGCGTCGGATCCGATGGACAGGCGGAAGGTCAGGATCTCCTCCGGGTCCGTGAATCCGGGGTTCATCCCCCTCAGGTTCATGAAGCTACGGATCATCAACCCCGATCCCACCAGAAGAACCAGGGCGAGGGAGAGCTGGCCCACC
>JASFRP010000314.1:0-5007 GCA_050114895.1 Gemmatimonadota bacterium | reverse complement strand
GCCCCCTGTCTCCCGTGATGATCTCATCCACCTCCCACCGCACGCAAGGAGGGTTCCCCACCTCTCCAAGACGATACAGTCTGGTTGGGAGGTGACTGGAATCCGTATCAGAGAGGAAGGGGGGGGGAGGAGCGCACCGGGAAGACCGACGATGCACATCACCATCTCGGCCGTGGGCGCAGAGAGGAGATCCAGGCACCCGTCAGCGGATCCCCGTGTCGAAGCTGATTACGACCTCGGTGTACTTCCCTGCCTCCACCTCCACCTCCTGCTCGGTGGCAGATGGAAGCGGATTACCGGATTCCGGATCCAGCCTGTAGCTGCCGGGCCGAAGACCCACGCGAAAGCGGCCGTCCTCCCCAGATCGGATACGCGTGACAGTCCTGCCGTCCGGGCGGCGGACCCTGATCCACGCCTGGTATGGGGAATCGGGACACGGGTCGTCAACTGTCGCAACCGGGCACTGAGGTCCCAGGAGAACGACCCCCTCGATTCCCTGCTCGGCGTTGGGGCCCAGGAGATCGTCGGCGCGGCAGCCGGCAACGGAGAGGAGAAGGGTGATCCAGAAGCAAGCGCCGGGAATAAGTCGACGTTCCATTCCAAGCCTCCTGCCCCCCCAGGGTTGATGGGGGGGTACCTCTGATACGCTTCAGGCCCGCCGATCGTGACTTGCCTGGTGCAGTGTCAGGTGGTGACGGCAGATGATGGGCCGCGAGGGACCGAGAATCAGCTCTCTTCCATCAACTCGCGGTGAATCTTTTCCAGACGTTCTGCCTCCCTAGACGCCCTGGTCCAGGAATAAGCCTGGGAAACGGCCACCAGGGCGGAAAGGAGGAACAGAAGGCCTATCTTCCCCTGCACGAGTAGCCCGAGGAACGGGAGGGTCGCAGCGGGAGAGATTCCCAGGACCATCCAGAGCAGGTGACGCTTCTCCTTTCGATGGACAACGAGAAGTCGCTCCTCCAACTCTTCGATCTCGAGGCGGCGGAGGATCGCGGATTCGGGATCCGCTTCGGATACCTCTCCACAGTCTTCACGCCCCTTCCCGGGGATCCGGCCTATGGACATTCGACGTGCTCTCAGGCCCCTGCCGACCTCAGGTCGGTCTCCTGTACTTGAGGTGATATTTCATGGTCTTCAGTGCCGATTTGTGGTCAGACACCGCGGCTGCCCGGGCCCGAGGATCAGCCTTTCGAGCCTCATGCGCCGCCTCTGCCTGTAGCTTCCGGAAGCTACGTAGACGGGCAGGATCCAGTTCTCCCCTCTCGGCTGCCGCCAGCACAGCACACCCTGGCTCCGTCTCGTGACGGCAGTCGCGGAACCGACACCCCTCCCCCAACTCTTCGATATCCGGGAAGGCCTGAACAAGCCCCTCTCCCAGCACCCAGATGCGCAGCTCCCGGATTCCGGGGGTGTCAAGAAGGAGTGCTCCGCCGGGAATCTGAAAGAGCTCGCGTCGGGTGGTGGTGTGCCGGCCCTTCTGGTCGGCGGCCCGCACTTCCCCCGTTCGAGCAACGGTCACTCCCGCCAGAAGATTGACCAGGGTCGACTTCCCGACGCCCGAGGGTCCCAGAAGGCATACAGTCTGGCCGGGGTCCAGCGTGCCTCGGAGCTCCTCAACGCGGACCGGGTCGTCAGAGCTCACGGCCCTGATGGGCACCCCCAGAGTGACCGCCTGGTAGCGGGACACCTCGGCCTCGACGTCATCCGCAAGATCGGCCTTGGTGAGGATGACTTCGGGCGAGGCTCCACTCTCCCACGCCACAGCCAGATAGCGCTCCACGCGCCGAGGGTTGAGGTCGACGTCCAGACCCTGCACGATCCAGATCCTGTCCACGTTTGAAGCCAGGATATGCTCGGTCTCACCACTCCCTGCAGCTCCTCTCGATATCTTCGACCTTCGAGGCAGCACCCCAACCAGCGACCGCGGGTCCGTCGGCATCGGACCTGGCTCCGCGATGACCCAGTCTCCAACGACCGGGGAGGGCAGGAGGCTCTTCGCCGAGGGGATTCGGGCCGGCTCGGGTCCGTGTGAGGTCTCGATAGCGAAGCTACCCCTGTCCTGGCCCACGAGGCGTGCCACTGTCCCGGGGTCAGCCCCGAGGGCAGACGCTTCTGCCGCCCACCTCTCGTCCCACCCCCAGTCTCCGAGACTCATTCTCCCTCCTCCTCTCCCGCCTCGGGGAAGCGTGGGAGGCCATTTAGGGCTCTTTACGACGCTCCGGATAGCGTGGGTCCTGGATCACTCCTTCATCGCTCAGGAGCGGTGCAAGGTCCGGGTCACTCAGGACCTCCAGGAGGTCTCGCCCGGCTCCGTCGACCACGATGCCGCGAGCCACCAGACGGATACCGTGACTGAAGACCACCAGACTGTCCGCATGGGCGGTGTAGAGGGGTTGTATCGGCTCACCGTCAGGGCGATGCCACCCGTACAGGGCCACCTGCCCTGGATTGGCAGACACCGTTGGGGTGATCACCACGTCCAGCTTATGCCCGGCGACAAACACACCTGGAGGCACACCATAGGCCATCCGCTGGGCCCGCACCAGCCGGTCGTGCCGCTCGAAGTACCGCACTGTCGTCATGAGAGAGTCAGGACCAATCCGGATGGGAGGTAGCCGAACCCGCGCCGACGTCCAGATGGCATCCACCATTTTGGGCGTCGGGAGGGAGCAACCCACGAGATCAGCGATGCGCTGGCCCATCTGGGGAGACAGTGGAACGAGAAAGGAGTCCGTATCGGACCCGACGGCCAGATAGTCCGGCGCCACCCAGGACTCTACCCGGTGGCTGCGCCCACGAACCTGGCCGCGCAACTCGACCCGCTCGAACTGCCGGAGCCAGCTCGGCACGTTTCCCCGGGAAATCTCGGCGAAGATCCGCTCTTCCCGCGTCCGGAGGTCAAGGGTGCGGAGATCGCGGGCTATCTCGGTGCCCCCCGGAGCGCCGATGGGCCGGGGGGGAAGCTCGAGCACCGGCGCCTCCACAGCGCCTTCACATGCCAGACAGAAGAGGAAAGCGCACACCGGCCAGAGCCAGGGAGTTGATGTCCGACGGTTCCTCATACGGTAATGGCCACCCCACCGACGCCGAACGCTCGCTCTCATCGGTGGCCTCCGGCAGGCAGCTCTTTCTCCCTTCCGTGTGGTTGGGCAAGAACCCGGTGCGCTATGTCAGGGATTCGGCTCACCCCAGAAGTTCTCAGGCCCCGGAGGGCCCTCACCGGATGGTGAGATCTGGGTGGCTGACAGGAACACCAACGTCTCGAGTCGGTCAGCGGCGGCCTTCACCCATCCCATCCACTTCCCGCGCCGGAGGAGGAGCTTCGAGACATAAACCCTGATCTCCGTGGTTCCGGAAGACGACCTGACGGTGAATTCCAGGCCCTTTCGGTCCCGCCAGGCGAGCTGCCGTTCCTCGAGCTTGACCCGCACCGGTCCCTCTCTGTACGGCTGAAGAAGACGAACTGCCCTCATGAGCTGTTCGGAGCTCGCCTCCACGGGAACGGACCTGGTGGTGGAGAGGTGGGATATGACGAGCCCTGACCGGCGGACCGGAGGAGAGTGCTTGTCCGCAGAAGCGACCCGTCTTGCCTCCGCGATGGCCCGATCAACCGCCTGTTGCCCGAACCCGGCCTCGCCGGCGATGGATCGAAGCTCGGTCAGAGAGAGTGACCTGGTTTCTTCGGACCCCTCGATCTCAGCGGCGCGCTTCAGGATTCGGTCAGCGTCCGTCTTTGTGAACAGGGGCTGCTCGGTCATTGGCACGCCAGCGGGAGTCGGGGCTCACGGTTCGTCCCCGCATGTGAACGGAATCCAGGCCTGACCAATCTGGACGACGGCCGACCGCCTACGCAAGAAGATCCGACAGGCTCTGAGCGCTCAGCCGTCCCGAGGAACGCCGGATCGCTGGGTTCCGTCTCCGGAGTCTCCAGCAGAATGGCGGCAGCAAGCCCGGGAACCAGCACTCGCCTCCAGAACGGCTGTCCGTAGCCCATGGGAAAGCCTTCACCTATGTTGCCGGGGCCCACCCGTGGCGAGAGACCCTACCGCGGTGCCGAGTATCGAGACGCCGAGGGAGTTGGGGCATGAAGCTCACCGTTGAGGAGAACCCCGAGACCATCAAGAGGTGGGGTCACATCCGACCTGCTCCCATCTGGGGGGCCGGCCGCTGTTCCGACAAGTGCCCGGGAAGTACCCGCAGGTGCACGCTGGTGAGAGACCACAGGGGTCCCCACGTCGCTCACGGAGTCTTCAATCGGGTCATGGCCGTATGGGATGTGGGCGTGAAAGACCGTGGTTCCGACGCCCGGAGGGCGATTGGGAAGGCCAGGAGGACTGCGGGCACCAACGTGCGGAGCGCCCCCCGGGATCAGGGGGTGAAGTCGTCCCTGGGACGATTCTGGCGTCGCATCAGCCGACTAGCTCCGTCCATGGAAGGGGTACTTCTGATCATCCTGTGCCTCGGCATGGCGCTGTTCGCCATCGACACGGCCCTTCGGATTCTCGGTTGGCGGTGAATCATCCCCGAGACGTTGCGGGCCAGGGAGGAAAGGCCAACTCATCTCCCTCCGTGGAGGCGTTCGGGACACCACAAGGCCAAAGCCTCCGAGTCGCGATCGGCTTCGGTTCCGAAAATCGCTGAGGCCACCCTCTCCCCTGCGCCGGGATCTTCCATGGTCCGCAGCTGCAGCGCGTTGGCCCCCAGCTTCCCCGCTTCGGAGCGTAGCTTGTCGATCATATCCCCTTCGTCCGTGAGATCCTCGTCGCCGGATCCATGGAGGATCGCTACTCGCTGAAGGGGCTGGTGCTCAGACCGAGCTTCTTCCTGTCAGAACGGGCTGAAAGAACTCGACCTCGCATATCCTGGAGTCGCTGAACCCAGCCTCAGCCATGAGGTCGAGCATCCGGACCACGGGTATCGCGTAATACCGGCCCTCGGTCTCCTTGATGGGGACCCAACTCCCTCCCCGTAACTCTTCTATCACGAACCTGGTTCGGTAGTGGG
>JASFRP010000313.1:0-5012 GCA_050114895.1 Gemmatimonadota bacterium | reverse complement strand
CCGGGGCATCGACGTGAACCTGAGCAGGGACGAGACCGTCCGCCTCCTCCGGGACGAGGCGGGATGGTCTTCTTCCCTTCAGTACACGCCGATCACGGTGGATACGGTCTGGGCCCAGGGGCCGGTCGTGGACAACCTCTCCAACGCCCTGTTTGAAGACTCGGCTCTGGCGGGGTTCCGAGTGAGTGACCGGCACGAGGTCGTCCACTGGATGGACCAGGTGTTTCAGTGGCAGATCGACTTCTCCCGGCAGGTCAGGACCGGGGACTCCTACCGGCTGGTCCTGGAACGGGAGGTCAGGCCGGATGGGAGCATCCGGGACGGTCACATTCTGGCCGCCGAGTATACGAACCAGGGGACCCCCTATCTCGCGGTCTGGTTCGACCCCAACGATGACGGGGACGGGACGTACTACGACGAGTATGGGAAGTCCGTTCGGAAGTCCTTCTTGATGAAGCCTCTGGAGTTCCGCAGAATCTCCGGCCGGGTGAACCCGAACCGCCTCCACCCGATCCTCAATTATCGCCGCCCCCACAACGGAGTGGACTACGCCGCGAACGCGGGGACCCCCGTCATGGCCACCGGAGACGGGGTGGTCGTATACACGGGATGGAAGGGCGACCTGGGAAACCTGGTGGAGATTCGCCACCCCAATGGCTGGCTCACCCGGTATGGCCACCTGAGCAGCTTCGGGGCCGGGATCCGCCCGGGAACCCGGGTGAAGCAAGGCCAGATCGTTGGCAGGGTGGGAATGACGGGCCTGGCCAGTGGACCCCATCTCCACTACGAGATGCGGGATTCCAGAGGGGGCGTCCTCAACCCCCTGGACATCGATCTCCCTCCCGGCGACCCCATCCCCTCCGACTCCTGGGCAAAGTGGGCTCTGGAGTCCAGGCAACGACTGGCGATGCTCGAAACCCTCCCGGGGCTCCCGATTGCCGTGCTGGCGGAATCCCCGGAGGTCGCGGCGACGACTGACGAAGCCCACGCAGGAGGGGATTGACCCCAGCTAGCCTTTCGGTCACCGTGGTGGGGGCGCGCCTGGGGCGGGCCCCCCTTTCCCTCTATCTTTCCCGGGGTGTAAACCCCTCGCTCCCGACCGGGGACCCGCTCAACCCGCCGACTCATGGCCCGACTCTTTCGAACCAGGACCGAGAAGAAGAGCTCCCTCTGGAACAGGGTGGTGAAGCTCGCCCTCACCGATGTGCGGGTCGCCGTGGGAGGTGTGGATTCCGACACCCTGGAGTCCCTGGAGGAGCGACTCCTGGCTGCGGATTTCGGGGTCCCCGCCACGCTTCGCCTGGTGGACCGGGTCGAGGATCTGGCCCGGAAGGGGAAGGTCAGGGGGCCGGAAGGGCTCAGGGGGGCCCTGAAGGACGCCCTGGCGGAGGTACTCCGCCCGGCAGCCGAGGCTTTCCTCCAGGCTGCCGACCAGGGGCCCACCGTCTACCTCATCTGCGGCGTGAACGGGGTTGGGAAGACCACGTCCATCGCGAAGCTGGCCCATCGGCTGAGGTCCGAGGGGCGGAGCGTCCTGGTGGCTGCGGCGGATACCTGGCGGGCCGGGGCCGTGGAGCAGCTCAAGATCTGGGCGGAGCGGGTGGGGGCAGGATTCGTCGGGGGACAGAGGGGTGGGGATCCTGCCGCCGTGGCGTACGATGCCATCGAGGCGGCCCTGGTACGGGGGATCGACGTCCTCCTGGTGGATACGGCGGGGAGGCTCCATACGCATCGGAACCTCATGGAGGAGCTTCAGAAGGTGGACCGGGTCATCCGGAAGAAGCTGGATGGCGCTCCCCACGAGAGCCTCCTCGTGCTGGACGCCACCGTGGGGCAGAACGCCCGCGCCCAGGTGGAGGCGTTCTCCGGGATGCTCCCTCTCTCCGGGATCATCCTGGCCAAGCTGGACAGCTCCGCCCGAGGCGGCATCGTGGTGGGCCTCCAGGAAGAATTCCACCTTCCGGTGAAGCTCGTGGGAACCGGGGAGGGCCTCAATGACCTGGAGGTCTTCGATCCGGAGTCCTTCATCGAAGGGGTCTTTCGGGATGAATGAGGCGGCCCGGCCGCCCGGGACCCGTGCCTGAACCGAAGCGCTCTGGAGGACAAGGCGTGGACTTTTCCCAGCTGGACAAACCGATCCAGTTTCTCAAGGGAGTCGGTCCGAAGCGGGCCGAGTCCTTCGGGCGGATGGGAATCGCCACGGCCCGGGACCTCCTGTATCACGTGCCCCGACGCTACGACGACGCGTCAACCGTGAACCCCATCTCCAGCCTGGACGTGGGGATGGACGCCACCGCGGTGGGGAGAGTGCGGAGCAAGGGGATCGTTCCCACCCGCTCCGGGCTCAGGATCTTCCAGGCGGTCCTCCAGGACGAGACGGGGATGATCACCTGTGCCTGGCCCGGGCAGCCCTGGTTGGATCGTCGGATCCGAAAGGGCGACCTCCTCCTGGTCACAGGGCCGGTGAAGTTCTTTCACGGGAGGCAGCTACAACCGCGGGAATTCACCCTCATGGGGCGGGAAGGAGAGGAGGGGGATGAAGAAGCGGCCAACGCTGGGACCATATTCGTCTCCTATCCCGCCAGCGAGGAGGTGCCCCAGTGGGTCCTGAGGCGTGTCTTCTCGAGAAATCTGGATTGGCTCCTGGCCGAGGCGGAGAATGAGGAGTTCCTCTCCCGGGAGGAGCGGGAGGAGCTGGGGGTGATGGGGATTCCCCAGGCTCTCCGGGCCATGCACACCCCCGGATCCCTCTCCGACGTCGAGGGTGGACGGAGGCGCCTGGCCTTTGACGAGCTCTTCTTCCTCCAGCTCGTCCAGGCCCAGGTCCGCTTTCAGCAGACCGAGGCCCAGCCCGGGATCGCCTTCGAGCGGACCAACGAGCTCATCCGACCTCTGCACGAGTCGCTCCCGTTCAAGCTCACGGACGCTCAGGCCCGTGTCTTGAGGGAGATCTACGGGGACATGGCCACGCCGCGGCGCATGAACCGCCTCCTCCAGGGTGACGTGGGGTCGGGGAAGACCGTTGTGGCCCTCTTCTCCATGCTCCTGGCCCTGGAGAGCGGGTACCAGGCGGCCCTCATGGCGCCGACGGAGATCCTGGCCGAACAGCACGCCAGGAAGATGAGGGAGATGCTGGACCCGCTGGGGGTTCCCCTTCATCTGGTCACGGGTCGGATGGGCGCCCCGGAGCGAAGGGAGGCTCTGGCGGCCCTCGCCGACGGGTCCGGGCGAGTGGCGGTGGGGACCCACGCCCTCATCCAGGAGGGGGTGGTATTCCGGCACCTGGGCCTCGTGGTGGTGGACGAGCAGCACCGATTCGGGGTCCGGCAGCGGCTGGCCCTGGGGGAGCACCACACCCGGCCCGACGTCCTGGTCATGTCCGCCACCCCTATACCTCGGTCCATGGCCATGGCCATGTATGGCGATCTGGACCTGAGCATTCTGGACGAGCTTCCCCCGGGCAGGAAGCCCGTGGACACCACCTTGAAGACGCCTCGGGAGCGGAAGAGCGTCTACGCCTTCCTGGAGAAGGAGATGGACCAGGGCCGCCAGGCCTACCTGGTCTATCCTCTGGTGGAGGAGTCCGAGAAGGTGGATCTGCGGTCCGCCACCGAGGAGTTCAAGCGCCTGTCGGGAGAGGTCTTCCCCAACCGAGTCCTGGGGCTGCTCCACGGCCAGCTTTCCGGAGAGGAGAAGGACGCCGTCATGCGGGCCTTTCTGGACGGGGAAATCCAGCTCCTGGTGGCCACGACCGTGATCGAGGTCGGGATCGATGTCCCCAACGCCACGGTCATGGTCATCGAGCACGCCGAGCGTTTCGGCCTCTCCCAGCTCCACCAGCTGCGAGGCCGGGTCGGCCGAGGAGCGGACCAGAGCTTCTGCATCCTGGTTTCCGAGCCGGGGGAGATGGCCAGGGAGCGCCTGAAGATCTTCCAGTCCACGAACGACGGCTTCGAGATCGCCCGGGCCGATCTCGCCATTCGGGGTCAGGGGGACCTGTTCGGGGCCCAACAGCACGGCCGGGACCCCATCCTGCGCTTCGCGGATCTGTCCAGGGATGAGGGCCTGTTGCGGGAGGCTCAGGTCAGAGCCAGGGGCCGGGTGGGAGAGGACCCGAGCCTCTCGGGCCCGGAGAACCAGCACGTCAGACGCCTTCTTCACGCCCGCCACGAGGAGAAGCTCCGCCTGTTCGGAGTCGGGTAGCCAAAGAGTCGGGTAGCTCGCGATTGACACTTCTTGCGGGAAGCCACAAGCTTCCAGGCTCCGGTCCCTCGAGGTGGGGATCGTTGTCCACGGAGGAGTCACCACGAGGCCGTCAAATGGTGGAAGTGAAGGATCTGGGCCAGCACGAGGGAACAGAAGTCGTCGTTAGCGGTTGGGTGGACCAGCTCAGGGTCCACGGGAAGGTGGCGTTCGTCGTGGTCCGGGACGGGACGGGATACCTGCAGTGCGTGCTGGTGAAGAGGGAGCTTCCCGAAGAAGTCTGGGAGGCGGGGATCGGGCTCACCCAGGAGTCCTCGGTGGAAGTCACCGGAACCGTCCGGGTGGAGCCCCGCTCTCCCGGCGGGTACGAACTGGGCCTCACGGGCCTCGAGCTCCTTGGACCCAGCCCCGAATACCCCATCCAGCCCAAGGAGCATGGGCCGGAGTTCCTTCTGGATCACCGCCACCTCTGGCTCCGCTCCTCCCAGCAGCGTGCGGGGCTCAAGGTCCGGTCCGAGGTGGAGCAGGCGGCCCTGGATTTCCTCTATGAGCGGGACTTCGTCCGCATCGATACTCCCATCCTCACGGGGTCCATCGGGGAGCATGCAGGGACGCTCTTCGAGACGGACTACTTCGGTCAGAGCGCCTTCCTGGCCCAGACGGGACAGCTCTACGCCGAGGCCGCCTGCCCGGCCTTTCGGAACGTGTTCTGCTTCGGTCCCACCTTTCGGGCGGAGAAATCCAAGACCCGCCGGCACCTCACCGAGTTCTGGATGCTGGAGCCGGAGATGGCCTTCGTGGACTCGGAC
>JASFRP010000312.1:0-5030 GCA_050114895.1 Gemmatimonadota bacterium | reverse complement strand
CGCGGTCCCCCAGGTTGGTGAGGAGGCCGGCGAGATCGCCCGGACGCTCGAGCACGGGACCCGAGCTGAAGACGATGGGCACGTCCAGCTCGCGGGCCATGATGTGGGCGAGGGTCGTCTTGCCCAGGCCGGGGGGCCCGTAGAGGAGCAGGTGGTCCATCGCCTCGCCCCGGGCCCGCGCCGCCTCCAGGGCGATGCGCAGGTTCTCCTTGAGGCCGTCCTGTCCCACGAAGTCCTCCAGGCGCTTGGGACGCAGGGAGGTATCGAGGCCGGACTCCTCCTCGAGGAGGGCGGGATTCGTGATGCCGTGCGCGGTCATAGAGTCACCACAGGGGGAAGGGGTGAGCGAACCCCAAGACGCTAGCACACGGGAACCGCCCCCTCAACGGCCCGCGGGCCCGCGGGAAGCCGGAAATCGTCTGGTACAATGAAGATCGGGCGATGGCCCGGGAAGGAGACCCTCGTGACACGCACCACCGCCGATGCCGCGGTGACGGCGGAGAACCGGAAGATCCGCCGGCTCCGGGTCATCGTGGACCTGGCCACCAGCCTCCTGCGGCAGACCGACATGCCGCTGGCGGACGCGGTGCGCCTGGTGCGGGCGGTGCGGACCCAGGCCCTGGCCCTCTTCCCCGGCAAGGAGCGGACCTACGACATCATCTACGCCCCCCGCTTCGCCCGCCTCCTCCGCGAAAAGTACCGCGTGGACTACCCCGAGGGCTGACCGGCGCCTGGGTGAAGTCCTTGACCCATAGCGGCTTAAGCGGTTGACAGGTCCAATCCCGCCCCATATAGTGCGCCGCAATGCGCCCCCTTCCCGCCCGTGACCCTAGGAGGACTCCTTGAGCGCCAACCCCCGGGGACAGTGGGGATCGCGGCTGGGATTCATCCTCGCCGCCTCCGGATCGGCCATCGGCCTGGGCAACATCGTCTTCTTCTCCGCCAACGCCTACAAGTTCGGCGGCGGCGCCTTCTACGTCCCCTACTTCATCGCCCTCCTCGTCATCGGGATCCCGGTCATGATCCTGGAGTTCGGCCTGGGCCACCACACCCGCCGCGCCTTCCCCGAGGCCCTGCACCGGACGGCGGGCAGGAAGGGCGAGTTCGTGGGCTGGTGGGCCCTCATGAACGCCAGCTTCATCACCCTCTACTACATCACCATCCTGGGCTGGGTGATCGGGATGTTCTTGGGAGCGTTCGGGGCCCTGTGGCGGGAGGCCATACCCACCCCCGGCTTCGCCATGGACACCCTCCCCAACCCCCACGGCTACTTCTTCAGCATGCTCTCCACCTGGAAGCCGCTCATCTTCGTCCTCATCGTGTGGTCCCTGAACGGGTTCATCGTGCGGCGGGGAGCGGCCACCATCGAGGGCGCGGTCAAGGTGTTCGTGCCCCTCATGTGGATCTTCATGATCGTCCTCATCGTGCGGGGCGTCACCCTGCACGGGGGGATCCAGGGGGTGTGGCTCCTGTTCACCCCCAACTTCGAGGTCATGAAGGATCCCCAGGTGTGGCAGGGGGCGTTCTCCCAGATCTTCTTCACCCTGTCCCTGGGCTTCGGGGTCATGACCGCCTACGCCTCGTACCTGCCCAAGAACAGCGACCAGACCTCCAACGCCATGCTCACCTCGTTCCTGAACTGCGGGTTCGAGTACATCGCGGGCCTCGCCATCTTCTCCATCCTCTTCGCCTTCGCCATGGTGCCCCAGGCCAGCACCCTGTCCATGATGTTCTTCATCGTGCCCCAGGGCATCTCCCAGATGCCGGGGGGCGATCCCGCCGTCATGGGGTTCGGCCTCATGTTCTTCCTGCTCCTGCTCCTGGCCGGGCTCTCGTCCTCGGTGTCCCTGGTCGAGGGCCTCGCCTGCGCCCTCATCGACAAGTTCCACATCTCCCGGGGACGGGCCATCACCGTGTTCTGCGTTCTGGGCGCCCTGGGGAGCTGCCTGTTCACCCTGCCCCAGATCGTCAACCCGGGCCTGGAGAACGACGGCACCCTGGGTCTCACCCTGCTCGACCTCACCGATCACTGGGCGTTCAGCTACGGCCTCCTCATCGTGGGACTCCTGGAGTGCCTGCTCCTGGGCTGGGCGTTCAAGCTGGGGAAGATCCGGGACGACGTGAACGCGCACTCCCGGCTCCCCCTGCTTCCCATGTACGACTGGTTCATCCGCATCGTCATCCCCGCCCTCATCGTCTTCGTGCTGGGATGGGGAGTGGTCCAGGAGTTCAAGAACGGTCTGTACGGAACCGCCTATGCCCCGAACTTCACCGAGGGCTGGAAGTGGATGGCGGGCTCGCCCTGGGTGATCCTGTTCCTGTGGCTGGCGGTGACGGTGGGGCTGGCTGCCCTGTTCACGTCCAAAGGGAGTTACCGGTCCGATGAGACGTAGGATGCGCGCCGGGACGGCGGTGCTGGCCGGTCTTCTTGCCCTGGCCCCGTCCGTGTACGCCGGCTTCACGACGGAACCGACCCACCCCACCCAGGGGATGGCCACCCGCATCTTCCTCACCGACGCCGACGGCGCCCCCCTGGGGGGCGTGCCGGTGGTGGTCCGGTACCGCCCGGGGAGCCGGGTGGAGTCGGCGGACACCCTGGGAACCACGGACCCCGCGGGAGCGCTGGAGTGGATGCCCCGGGACGCCGGGCTCGTCACCCTGGCCACCGCGGGCGAAGACGGCCCGTCCATCTCCTCGAACCTGTCCGTGCGTTACAAGGGCGTGCCTCTCCCCGGTCTCGTCATCATGATCCTGGCCGGGCTCATCCTGTACGGGGGCGTGATCCGCGGCTTCCGGGCCATGAAGGAACCGATCCCGCTCCCTCCCGACACCTAGACCCCTTCCTCCCGAGGACGGCATGAGCATCTTCGAACGCGTCGTCGATTTCGGAAACAGCTACGTATGGGGATGGCCCGAGCAGTTCCCCCTCATCGTGGCCCTGCTCCTGGGCACCGGGCTCTTCGTGACCCTTCGCCTGGCCTTCATCCAGGTGCGGGCCTTCCGCCACGGGTGGCAGGTGGTCATGGGCCACTACGACGACCCCGCCCACGAGGGGGACATCTCCCACTTCCAGGCCCTCTCCACGGCCCTCTCCGCCACGGTGGGGATCGGGAACATCGCGGGGGTGGCCACCGCCATCCACTACGGGGGGCCCGGCGCCCTGTTCTGGATGTGGGTGACCGCGTTCTTCGGGATGGCGCTCAAGTACACCGAGTGCACCCTGTCCATGGGCTACCGGGTGTTCGACAAGAAGGGCGAGGCGGCGGGCGGCCCCATGTACTACATCGAGAAGGGGATCGGGCGGTCGTGGAAGCCCATGGCCGTGTTCTTCGCCTTCTGCGCCGTCATCTCCAGCTTCGGCAGCGGGAACATGAACCAGGCGAACACGGTGAGCCTCTCCGCGAGCACCACCCTGGGCGCCCCCACCTGGATCACCGGCCTCATCATGGCGACCCTGGTCGCCCTCGTCATCATCGGCGGGATCAAGCGGATCGGGGCCGTCTCGTCCAAGCTCGCCCCCGCCATGTTCGTCCTCTACTCGGTGGGCGCGGCCTTCATTCTCTTGAAGCACCTTCCCGAGGTCCCCGGGGCCCTCTCCCTCATCGTCCGCGAGGCGTTCAACCCCACGGCCGGGGTGGGCGGCACCGCGGCCGGGGTGTTCGCCACCACCCTGGTGTGGGGCATCAAGCGGGGGCTCTTCTCCAACGAGGCGGGACAGGGTTCGGCTCCCATCGCCCACGCCGCGGCCAAGACGGACAAGCCCGTCCGCGAGGGCGTGGTGGCCATGCTGGGCCCCTTCATCGACACCCTCGTCATCTGCACGTTGACCGGCCTCGCCATCGTTCTCACCGGGGTGTGGTCGGAGCACAAGCCCTCGGAGGGCCCGCTGGGGAACTGCACCGTGCACACGGTGGCGGCGGCCCCGGTCCGGGGGGATGTCGTGGACGCGGCCCCCGAGGTGACGGGAGAGGTCCTGGTCATGAACGGCGCCATCCAGCAGGCGGCCCTCGCCGAGAACGACGGCTTCATCCTGGACGCCAGGATCCTGACCCCGGACGGCCGCCCCTGGTCGGGCAGCCTCACCGCCGAGGACGGGGCGTTCGTGGATCCCCTGGACCTCCAGTACTCGGGGGCGTGCCTCCAGAACTCCTCGGCCCTCACCCAGTGGGCGTTCGAGCGGGAACTGGGACGGTTCGGCACGTGGACGGTGACCCTGGCCGTGTTCCTGTTCGCCCTCTCCACCTCCATCTCGTGGTCGTACTACGGAGACCGCTGCGCCGAGTACCTGTTCGGCCTGCGCGCGGTGAAGATCTACCGCTGGCTCTACGTGGGGTTCGTGTTCATGGGCGCGGTGCTGGCCCTGGAGGTGGTGTGGGCGTACGGGGACCTGGCCCTGGGCCTCATGGCCGCCCCCAACCTCATCGCCGTGTTCATCCTGGGCCCGCGGGTCAAGAAGTGGACCGACGCGTACATGGCGGAGAAGCACAAGTACCGGCAGTAATTGAGAGACACGCGCCGTGCATCCTCCCTTCCCGGTTTACACGTGTAAACTGCCCGATCCTCAGATCGAATACAGGTGGTTTCCACGTGGAAACGGGCTGTGTTGCAGATGAGCTTCGAGGCGCCGGAATCCTGGCTCTACTTGTACAGGGTCTTGATGCGACCCCAGGTGATTCGTTTCACGGAGACGGGACCGCATCCGGGGAGGTGGAAGGCGCCCAGGGGACCGGCTACATGAGTCAGAGCTGGAGAGTTCTGCGCGACTGAGTAGTCGCCAGACGCGGGGCTGCAAAAGTATGGATCAGCGACGATGTTACCGTCGGAGCTCCACCACGTGGCGCAGTCACCAACACCATGGCCGCCAACGTTCTGCCAAGCCAGATTGTTCCGAATCAGAGGCATCACACCCCCGACACATGACAGACCACCACTATTCTGATTCATTGCAAGAACATTCTTCTCAATAGTTGGCTCGCCCAAGCCCAAAAGCGCGATTACGCCACCGTGTGTACTGTCAGAAGCGCCAGAGT
>JASFRP010000311.1:0-5032 GCA_050114895.1 Gemmatimonadota bacterium | reverse complement strand
TTACCGGGTTGCTCTTCGGACTGGCTCCTGCCCTCCAATCGACGAAGCCGGACGTGGCTCCCACGCTCAAGGACGAAAGCACCGGTGGCGGAAAGCCTCGGCGGTTCACGCTGCGGAACGTCCTGGTAACAGGCCAGGTGGCGGCATCCCTCTTTCTCCTCATCAGTGCCGGTCTCTTCCTGAGGAGCTTCCGGGCCCGGGAATCCGTGGATCCAGGCTTCGCCCGTGAGCCCACCGCCCTCCTCTCCTTCGTGGTCTCTTCGGAGAGGTACGACGAGGATGAAGGACGGGTCTTCGTCCGGGAGTATCTGGACCGCCTCAACCAGCTCCCCGAGGTGGTGGCTGCAGGTGCCGTCGGGAACTTCCACCTCACCACCACAAGCACCAGCACCATGGACCTCAACGTGGAAGGCGTGGAGCCCCCTCCCGGGTCCCGATCCTGGGGGATCGACCAGACCGTGGTGGACGCGGGTTTCTTCGAGGCCGCGGGGATCCCTCTGGTTCGGGGGAGGAATTTCGTCGATACGGATCTTCCCGACGGGATCCGTGTGGCCATCGTGAATGAGGTCTTCGCGGAGCGTTTCTGGCCCGGGCAGGATCCTATCGGAAAGGTGGTCCGCCGGGAGAGCGGGCAAGAGCTGGAGGTGGTGGGTATCGCCCGGTCCACCAAGGTCCGGACTCTCGGGGAACCTCCCCGGCCCTTCATCTACACCCCGTACAGTCAGCGGTACACGGCGTACGTCACCGCCGTCATCCAGACCCGAGGTCGACCCGAGGCGGCGCTGCGGGCCGCTTTCCGCACGCTCCGGGAAATGGACCCGGAGATGGTGGTGATGGAATCCAAGACCATGGACCAGCACCTGGGGGTGCAGCTCATGCCCGCCCGCCTGGGGGCTCTCATGGCCACCCTGTTTGCCCTCGTGGCGCTGGCCCTGGCCAGCATCGGACTGTACGGGGTGGTGAGCTACGCCGTGTCCAGGAGGAGTCGGGAGATGGGGATCCGTATGTCCCTCGGGGCCGCTCCCTCCAAGGTGGTGCGGCAAGTGGTCCGGGAAGGCATGGTCCTGGTGGGTGTCGGGACCGGCCTGGGGCTGGCCCTGGCCCTGGCCGGGGCCCAGGTCCTCCGGAGCCTGCTTTTCGGCGTTGGTGCCCTGGACCCCGTGACCTTCGTCACGGTGCCGGCCCTCCTGCTGGGGGTCACTCTTGCTGCGGCCTACGTTCCGGCACGTCGAGCCAGCCGGGTGGACCCGGTGAAGGCGTTGAAAGCGGAGTAGGCCGCGCTCCGGCGGTAACCCGCCCCAGCTCCCCCCGTTCCGGTCCCGACCGGTCTTTGCGTTCCCTATCGGTCTTTGCTCCCCCTCCCCGTCTTTCCCTGGCGCCGGTGGGGGCGTCATCCCTACCATTCCGGGACCGAAAGATCCCCTCTCGGAGGTTCCCCATGTCTCGTCGAATGCGCCTTTCCACGGGTCTCGCTCCGCTCCTGCTCCTCCTGGCCCCCGGCACCGCCGCCTCCCAGTCGGTGGATCCGACGCTCCTCTCGGACCTCACCTACCGCTTCATCGGCCCCGATGGAAACCGGGCCATCAGCGTGATGGGGGAGCCGGGCAACCCTCTGGTCATGTACGTGGGAGCGGCCTCGGGAGGACTCTGGAAGACGGAAGACGGGGGTATGAGCTGGACCTCCAGCTTCGACGACATCGAGGTGTCGTCTGTCTCGGCGGTGGCCATGGCCCCATCGGATCCCAACGTCCTCTGGGTGGGCACAGGCGAGACCTTCATGATTCGTCCGGCCCTGGCCATGGGCGACGGGGTATACCGTTCCACCGACGCCGGGAAGAGCTGGCGACGGATGGGACTGGAGAGAACCGGCCGAATCGCCAGACTCCGTATCGATCCCCGGGACGCGGACGTGGTCTTCGCCTGTGCCCTGGGGCATTCCTATGGCCCTCAGCGGGAGCGGGGCGTGTACCGCTCCAGGAACGGTGGCGAGAGTTGGGAGCTGGTGCTCCAGGCCGGCGAGGACGCCGGCTGCATCGACCTGGCCATGGACCCGCAGAACCCCCGGATTCTGTACGCCGGCTTCTGGGACATCCAGATCGATACCTGGATGCTGGACTCCGGGGGGCCGGAGAGCGGCCTCTGGCGTTCCACTGACGGGGGCGACAGCTGGGAGAAGCTCTCCCACTCCGGACTCGGACTTCCCTCCCAGGAGGGAGCCACCATAGGAAAGATCGCCGTGGCCGTGGCCCCCTCCGACCCTGATCGGGTCTACGCTCTCACGGAAGAGTCCAGTCCCCGGCTGTACCGCTCCGACGACGGGGGCGATTCCTGGAGACTGACCCTGACCAACCACTCCATCGACGAGCGGGCCCCCTACTACACCCGCATCGAGGTGGATCCCGGGAACAAGGAGCGGATCTATTTCGTCAACGTGCGCTTCAACATGTCCCTGGACGGTGGACGGACCCTGGTGGACAATCCCCCCCCGGGAGGCGGCGATACCCACGACATGTGGATCGACCCCCTGAACCCCGCCCGGATGATGGTGGCCGACGACGGAGGCGCCAACTTCAGCCTGAACCACGGGGAATCCTTCCAGCGCATCGATCTCCCCATCGCCCAGATGTACCGGGTGAGCGTGGACGATCAGATCCCCTACAACGTGTATGGGAACCGTCAGGACGGGTACTCGTACCGTGGCCCATCCAACAGCCGGACCGGCGTCATCCCCTTGGGCCTGTGGAAGGGGGTCGGGGGATGCGAGAGCGGATTCTCCATCCCGGAGCCCCTGGATCCGGACCACGTCTGGGCCGGCTGCTACGACGGCGGGATCGAGGTCTACAACCACCGGAACGGACAGGTGCGGAACGTCCGGGTCTGGCCTGAGGCCGGGTACGGTTGGCCACCCGCGGAGCTGAGGTACCGGTGGCACTGGATCGTCCCCCTCCTGGTCTCGCGCCACGACGGTTCCGTGTACGCCGGAAGCCAGTACGTGCACCGGACCCGGGACCGGGGGCAGAGCTGGGAGATCATTTCCGGGGACCTCACCCGGGATATGGAGGAGCACCAGCAGAACTCCGGTGGCGTGGCCACCGACAACCTCATGACCTACGACGGATCGGTCCTCTACTCCCTGGCCGAGTCTCCGCTTCGACAGGGGCTGCTGTGGGCGGGTTCGTACGACGGTCTGGTCCACGTCTCCCTGGACGGGGGGGAGACGTGGACGGAAGTGTCCGGCAACATCCCCGGCATGCCTCGCTACGGCAGCGTGGGGAGCATCGCACCCTCCCCCCATGCGGAGGGGACCGCCTACATCACGGTGGACGCACACCAGCTGGCCGACTTCGATCCCTACGTGTACCGGACCCGGGACTTCGGGGAAACCTGGGCCCGCATCGACCGAGGCATTGAGCGCTCTCCCCATTCCTTCACCCACATCGTCGCCGAAGACCCGGCCCGGCCCGGTCTCCTCTTCGCCGGCACCGACAATGCCGTGTGGGCTTCCCTGGACGACGGAGCCAGCTGGATCAAGCTCCGCACGAACATGCCACCGGCCCCCGTCTACTGGCTCACGATCCAGGAGCGGTTCGGGGACCTGGTGGTGGCCACATACGGGCGGGGCTTCTACATCCTGGACGACCTGGGGCCCCTCCGGGCCCTGACCCGTGAGGTCACACGGGAGGCGGTGCACCTCTTCCCGCCCCGGGACACCTACCGGTGGGTGGAGCAGATGGCCATCCACACCGAGAGCAGCTTCGTGAATGGAGAGGACCCTGAGCCGGGCGCCAACATCGATTATTGGCTGGCCCGGGAACCCGAGGGACCCGTGGAGATCACCATCGAGGGGCCCAGCGGGGCGGTGATCCGGACGCTCTCAGGGACGACGAAGAACGGGCTGAATCGGGTGTATTGGGACCTGCGACATGAGGCTCCCCGGACCCCCCTCCTCCGGACCTCACCTCCCGGGGCCACCTGGGTCCAGCTGGGCCCCGACGGCACCCGACCTCTCCGGTCCTGGGACCTGGACCTGGTCCGGGGCCAGATGGGGCCCCGGGCGGCCCCCGGGGTCTACACCATCCGGCTGACGGTGGGGGGGGAGGAGCGTTCCGCTCCCCTGACGATCCTGAAGGATCCGGACTCCGAGGGAGGCCCGGAGAACATCTGGGCCCAGGTGGACTTCGCCCTCGCGCTCCGGAGCCGCCTGAACGAGGTAGTGGACCTCATCAACGCCCTGGAGTGGACCCGCAAGCAGATGGAGGACATTCAGGGCACGATCCGGGACCGGCAGGCCGCGGACGCCCGGACCGGCGGCGGTGAGGCCGCGGAGATCGACGCCCTCATGGCCGCGGTCCACCAGATGGAAGAGCGCGCCATCGCCATCGAATCCAGTCTCTACGACGTCCACCTGACGGGGGCTCGGGAGGACGCCTTCCGGAATCCCATGAAGCTCTACGGACGCTTCAGCGCGCTGGCGTCGGACATCAGCGGGTGGGGAGCCGACTTCCGTCCCACGGATCAGCAGATGGAGGTGGCCGCACTTCTCACGGAGCGACTGGAGGCGGCGAAGGCAGAAGCCGAATCCTTCTTCGGTGCGGAGATCGACGCCCTGAACGAACGGCTACAGGGTGCCGGGATTCCCCTGATCGTGGGTGGCTGAAGCGACTTGAGCCCGCTCCCGGGCCGGCGTTCCCCTCCGGAGAGCGGGAGAGGGGCCAGATGCGCGTTGCTTACCATTGCGTTCCGGGCACCCCCGGGGCCGATTCAGGAGGGCGACGCCGGGTTTGCGTGGGAGCGGCCCCCTGGCTTAGGATTCCTGCACACAAAAGCCCAGCCGAAAGAGCCCGGGTGGGGCCCCTGAGCGCTGACCCATGGTGCCGAGACCCTGCGCCCGAATCCGATACGGAAGCAATCCGATGGAATACCTGGTTCTCGCCGGTGGTCACTTCAAGGAGTCCGTTTCCCAGTCCATGGGGGAGTTCGGTCCCTTCTTCTGGAGGGTCGCCGCCCCTCTAGGCCTTGCCCTCCTGTGGCT
>JASFRP010000310.1:0-5047 GCA_050114895.1 Gemmatimonadota bacterium | reverse complement strand
GGGATGGGGATCGAGATCGGCAGGAACTCTGTCACACCAAACGACGAGGGCGATGCCGACACGGGGCCGAACAACCTCCAGAACTATCCGGAAGTGACCTCCGTGGTGGCCGACGGGAGCGCAGCCATCCAGGCCAGCCTGAGCAGCACGCCCAGCTCCTCCTTCACCCTGGAGTTCTTCTCCAACGACGCCTGTGACGAGACGGGATTCGGCGAGGGGCAGACTCCCCTGGGGACCGCGTCTCTGACCACCGATGCCTCAGGCCTCGGGAACGTTACCGCGGCGTTCTACGGCGTCACCGGGACGGTGGTGACGGCCACGGCCACAGACGCCGACGGAAACACCTCGGAGTTCTCGGAGTGCGCCGCCATCTCGACCCTCGGGGTCTCTCCGTCTCCGGCTACCCAGACGGTCACACCCGGTCAGTCCGCCCCCTACACGATTATCGTGACGGCCCAGGGCGGGACCTTCGAAGGCACGGTGGACCTGGCCTGCTCCGGGAACCCGACGGGGACCACCTGCACCTTCGATCAGGACCAGGTGACGCTGGCCTCCGGTCAGGCCTCCGCCACCATGACGGTCACCACTGTGGCGCCGGCCTCCGTGGGGCCGTCCACTCCGGCTCCGTCCGCCCCCGGCGAGGGCCCAACCGCTCCGGGGACAGTCTGGCTCGCCGTGCTCCTCTCGGCGTTGGGGCTCGCGTCCCTTGTGGCGAGGGGACGGGCCGAGGATGAGAAAGCCCGGGTCGGAAGTCGTTCCCTCCTCAGGTCCATCGCCACGGGAGCCCTGGGAGCCGGTCTTCTCCTGGCACTTGGCTCGTGCGGCGATGACGGGACGAAGCCCCCCTCCGGAGGAACTCCGCCGGGGAGTTATGAGATGACGGTGACCGCCACCTGGGAGTCGGTAGAGGTTTCGACAACGGTCACCATGATCGTGCAGTAGGGGACCTCCCGGAGACAGGCTCCTCGAGCCTCCCATCAGGTGGAGCCTTCCGCGAGGCCGGCTCGCAGCAGCCGCCACCGAAGCTGGAGGACGAACCAGAGGAGGCCGGCGAAGCCGAGGATCAGAGCGCCGAAGGCCGAGGTCGACAGGGCCACCTTGATCCCCCCCCAGACCAGCGTCGTGGAGACGTCCCCGGCGGCCTCGATGGACTGGGCGGCGATCATGATTCCCACGAGGGTCCCCAGGATCCCCGCCACCATGGCGAACCCACCCCAGAAGAGGACCGCGTCCAGCCAGGCCTTGGTGCGCAGGTCCGGAGTGGCCCCTCTCCGGAAGAGCCGCATGGCGGTCCAACCTGCCAGAAGGACCACCACCAGGAGAGCGAACGCCATCGGGTACCGGATATAGCCCATATTTACCCACATCGTGCCCATGCGAACCCCTTTCCAGTCTAGTTTCCGGAGTCCCGGCCGAGGCCGAGAACCTCCTGTCGTGCGCTCGCCACCAGGGTGAGCCATTGAGTCAAGACGAACCAGACGAGGCCCCCGAAGAGGGCCAGCAGAATGGCCACCGAGAGAAGGGTCGACTCCCGAACCATCCAGAGCGGAATCACCCGTCCTGCCATCTCCGGGGCCCTCTCGAGGATTCCCGCCAACCTCACCAGGTCCACCAGGGTGCCTCCGAACGCTACTCCCAGGACGATCCCCGACAGTCCCAGGATGAGACCCAGGCCTCCCCTGGCGTTCCTGTGATCCCCCTTGATCCAGAGCTCGAAGACTTTGGCCAGGACGCAGGCGACCAGGAGGGCTCCCAACCCCAAGACAGGGAAGAGGAAAGGGGAGGGATTTCGGAGGAGGTCGGCCCGGAGGAGGGTGAGGGTCTGGAGGAGGAGGATTCCCCCGGTGGCGGCGGCCAGCGCCGACCGCTCAACGATCCTCAGGCGGTCGTCCCTCATGTTCAGGGTGACCCGCCGGTAGATCGGCGCGTGGAGCCAGCCCAATTGCCGGATGGTGCCGGGGTCCGGAGCCAGGGCTTCCAGAGCCCTGGCCTTCGCCTCCTCCTCCTCCAACCCCTGGGCCAGCAGGCGGCCCCAGAGCTCCTCCAGGTCGAACTCGAGCTCGGAGAGGATCCGAACCCTGTCCGGGATGGGAACCGGCAGGCTCTTCTCCAGCTCCCGGAGGTCCGGGAGGAAGATCCGGGGGGAGGTCGAGCTCATGTGGTGGCCTTTCCGGGCCCTCGGAGGAATTGCATCAAGCGGGAGACGATCTCCTCCACCCGGTTGGTTTCACCGCTGAGATGCCTGAGGCCCGACGGTGTGAGGGAGTAGATCTTCTTCTTCCTTCCCCCATCCCGGGACCAGGAACCCTTGATCAGCCTCTCCTCCTCCAGCCGGTGGAGGATGGGATACAGGGTTCCATGCCGGAACTGAAAGAGCCCGTTGCTGTCGGCCTCCACGTCCAGGGCGATCTGATACCCGTGCTTCGCTTCCTCCCTGAGGGTGGAGAGGACGAGAAGCTCGTGGATGTCCCTGGCAAATCCCTGCACATCGAAGCCGGTCTCCGTCACCTTTCCGACCCTTTCAGAAGTGGGTTCTGTATGTCGGCGGTCTGTATGTCGACACTCTATATATAAAGTACGACGGGAGGGGGCAAGGGGTTACAGAGGGGATGGGGGAGTGGCCGCTTCCGGCCGGGACTCACCCCCCGGCCACCGCCAGCAGGGGATCACCGACCTTCAGGACGTATATCGCCAGGAGACCCACCACCCCGATGACCGCCAGGTAGTAGATCGTGGGGAGGATCGTCTTCCGCAGCGTAGCCCCTTCCCTCCCCAACAACCCCACCGTGGCCGACGCCGCCACCACGTTGTGAATGGCGATCATGTTCCCCGCAGCAGCTCCCACGGCCTGGAGTGCCACCACCATCACCGCGGAGATCATCAGCCGGTCCGCCACCCCGTACTGAAAGGCGGAGAACATGAGGTTGCTCACCGTATTGGAGCCCGCGATGAACGCGCCCAACGCCCCCGTCACCGGCGCGAAGAGGGGCCAGACCCGCCCCACGTTCGTGGCCACCCACTCGGCCATGACGATGGGCATGGAGAGGAACCCCGCACCGTTCAAGCCGGAGTTGATGTAGACCCGGACCATGGGGACTGTGAAGACCAGGACGAACCCAGCACCCAGGAGTACCCGGCTCGAATCCACCACCGCCCGCTTGAGAGCCGGCCCGGTCATCCGGTGCAGGAAATAGGTGGCAACCACGGCGAGAATCAGGAGGAAGCCCGGGAGGTAGAACGGGGTGGAGACGGCGCCGATATCTGTGCCGAGGATCCCATCCCACCGGACCTCTGGAGCTCTGAGCCAGGCGCCGAAAGGAAGCTGCGGGAGGCGGGAGGCCACAAGCAGAACCGCAAGAATCAGGTAGGGGCTCCAGGCGCTGGCAGTGGAAATGTCCTTTCTCTCCACCTCCTCGTCGGCCTTCACCTCCAACCCGCTCACCCAATCCTTCGGCCACCGGGAAGAGTCGGGGAACTCCCATTGATCCTTCGGTACCAGGAAGCCCTTCCGGGCCGCCCAGGTCATCAGGATCAGACCCACCGGTGCGCCCAGGAGCGACGGGAACTCCGGACCGAGGAATACGCCGGTCAGTGTATACGGAACCGTGAAGGCCAGCCCTCCGAGGAGGGCAAACGGGAAGATGGAGAGGCCTTCTGTCCAGGACTTTCTCTCACCGAAGAAGCGGGTGGTCATGACCACCATGAAGGTCGGCATGAGCGTCCCGGCCAGGGCGTGGAGGACCACGGCCCGGGCCGCCACCAGCCTGAGGAACTCTCTCATTCCCAGCCCAGCCATGGCCATCTGGGCATCGAAGACCTTCCCCCCGACCCCCCCTGCAACCCCCACCAGAATCGGAGTGCCCACGGCACCGAAGGTCACCGCGGTGCTCTGGATCATCATCCCGACCATCACCGCGGCGGCCGCCGGGAATCCCATGGCGACCATGAGGGGGGCGCACACCGCCGCCGGCGTCCCGAAGCCGCTGGCTCCCTCGATGAACGAGCCGAAGAGCCATCCCAGGAGGACGATCTGCACCCGACGATCATCGCTGATGGCGTGAAAGGACCGGCGGATGGCCCCCACACCCCCGGACCTCTCCAGGGCATTCAGGAGGAGGAGGGCCCCGAAGATGATGAAGAGGAGATCGAAGGTCAGAAAGAGCCCCTGGATGGAGGCGGCCAACACCCGGACCCAGGCCATCTGCCAGAATCCCACTCCCACGACAACGGCGGCTACATAGACGGCCGGCATCGCCCACTTCGCGGGGATGCGGAACCCCACCAGAAGGATACCGGCCAGGAGAATGGGAAGGAGGGCCAGAAACGCCTGGGTACCGAGAGAGATTTCCACGGACGACCTCCGTCTGATGAGTGAGCGGCCCGGCAACGTCCCGTCCCGGGGGTCTGGCGGCAAGGGCCTCCGCGGTGCGCCGCAGCAGGGGTGCGTCCACGCATCCCCGGCTCTGAAGACTAGGGCTCCATCTCCATCACGGCGGATCTGGTCACATCGCCCGGTTTGATGCTCTCCTCCGCCCACCGCCCCACGACCCACGCCACGGCCAGGGACCCAACACCCACCACGTAGAAGGGAACCCGGAAGTCCAGGTAACCCCCGAGGGCGCCGGCGATCAAGGGGCCGACACCCATCCCGAGCCCGAACCCCATGCTCACGAAGCTCATCTCCCGCCCTTCACCCCCCTTCCTCGCCAGGTCGCCGGCGAGGGCGAATGCCGGTGCGGCGATGCACGCCGTGATCACCCCCTGGAGGAGCCTGAGGTTGATGAGCTGCACCGTCGTTCCGACGTAGCCGAAGAGGATCGTCATGGGACACAGAGCGATGAGCCCCCCCACGATGAGCTTCTTCCGCCCGATCCGGTCCGACAACCGGCCCACGGGGATCTGGACGAGAAGCCGGGCGAAGGTGAGGGCGCTGAAGGCGACTCCGAATCCCAGGGCGGTCTGGGAGAGGCGCTCGTTGAACTCGTTCTCCAGGGCGGAGATCATGGAGAGGGAACTGGCCATGACGACGGTGCTGGCCATGAGCAAC
>JASFRP010000309.1:0-5067 GCA_050114895.1 Gemmatimonadota bacterium | reverse complement strand
GACCCCATCGGAAGACAGCTGCGCAGCGCCGGGGTGGAGCGGAGAGTGGTGGGTGTGGTCCCCACCGGCAAATACCAGAGCCTGAGGGAGGCTCCACTCGCCTTTCAGTATCTCCCGCTGCCCCAGACCCGGTCGTTCGGCGCCTATCTCCACGTGCGATCGGCGGGGGACCCTGTGCTCCTCACGCAGTCCATCCGGGAGATCGTCCGGGAACTGGACCCCAACCTTCCCCTCTTCGACGTCAAGACCATGACCTCCCACCTGGGGATCGCCCTCATGCCGGCTCGCCTGGCGGGAATCCTTCTGGGGTCCTTCGGTCTCCTGGGGCTGATCCTGGCCTCCGTGGGGATCTACGGGGTCATGGCCTACGCCGTTGCGCAGCGCACCCGGGAGATCGGGATCCGGGTAGCCCTGGGGGCCAACCGAAGCGAGGTAACCGGTCTCGTCCTCCGGCAGGGCTCCAGGCTGGTTCTGGTGGGAGGGGCGGTGGGAATTCTCGGAGCCCTGGGGCTGAGGCAGGCGGTAAGGAGCCTGTTGTTCACGGGTCAGGGCCTGGATCTCCTCACCTTCGTCGGGGTGCCCCTTCTGCTGGGAGGCATCGCTCTTCTGGCTACCTATCTTCCCGCCAGAAAGGCCGCCAGCGTGGATCCCGTGACCGCGTTGAAGCACGAGTGAGAGGATCCGGATGGGAGGCTCCGGTGCTTTTCCAGGCCCGCCATCCTAGATGGGGATTTCCTCCTCCTCTTCCTCCCCCACGTCCGGGATAGCGGCCGGGACCTTCGCGGTGGGCAGCAGGACCGTGAAGGTGGTCCCTTCGCCGGGCTCGCTCCTGACCTGGATGTCACCCCCGTGTTGCTGGATAATCCCGAGAGAGACCGAAAGACCCAGGCCGGTTCCCTTCGTCCCGGACTTCGTGGTGAAGAAGGGATCGAAGATGCTCCCCAGGAGGTGATCGGGGATCCCGGTCCCGGTGTCGGAAAAGGAGAGGGCGACAAAATCGCCACCCCGAGCGGCGCTCAAAGATATCGTGAGCTCTCCCCCACCCGGCATGGCGTCCAGGGCATTCAGGACGATGTTCAGCAGGACCTGAGTGAGCTGCTGGAAATCCCCGTGGACGATGGGGAGGTTCTCGTCGATCTCTCCCCGGACCTTCACCTTCGCCAGCTTGATCTGGTTCGTGGCCAGCTGGAGCGTCTCCTCCACGAGGTGGAGAGGTTCGATGGCGTCGGTCTCGATGTTCGATTCCCTGGCGAAGTCCAGGAGATTCCGCACGATCTTCTGGGCCCGTTCCGACTCTCCCACCAGGTCGTTCACCATGTCCATCCGATCCTCTTCGTCCAGGTCCCCGTAGTCCTCCTGAAGGGAGGCGGCCGTGAGCATGATGTTGTTGATGGGGTTGTTCAGCTCGTGGGCCACTCCGGCGGTAAGGGTCCCCACCGCCTTGAGCTTGTGCGCCTGTACAAGGAGGTCGTGCCGGTGTGCCAGTTGAATCATCATGCGATTCATTGCCACCGAAAGCTGGGAGAACTCGTCGTGGAACTTCCGGACTGGGGTGATGGGGGTGAAGTCTCCACCCGCCACCCGCTCGGCGGTCCTCTTCATCCGGCGGAGAGGGGCCAGGATCTGCCGGGCGATGAAGATGACCAGGTACGCCAGGAGAAGGAGCAGGACGACGACGAAGCCGACGGGGATGCGCTGGGAGATCCGTAGCATGGAGTCCACGGACCTCCGCTCCCGGTTCACCAGATCCTCGGCTACCGCGACCATCTCAGCCCCGTTCTCCCGCAGCCCGGTTTCGATGACGGCATATTCGGGAGATGTGGGTGGCGCGGCCTGCGCATCGAGCTCCTGGAGGCGGACCAGAAGGGAATGGTACCGGATCAGGTGGTCGATCATCCGGTTGAGCTCCGCGTCGCCGATCACCGAGCGGATGTGCTCTTCCTCGCTCTCCAGTATGTTCTCAGCCAGCTGGACGTTTTCCAGGGCTTCCGGGAGGTTGGTCCGGTAGAGGAAGTAGTTCTTCTCGAACCGCCTGGCCTGCTGGATCTCGAAGGTGTACCGGTCCACTGCCACCGTGAAATCCAGCTTATCTCTTATCGTGGAGATGGTGACGATGGATGCCACGGCGAGTCCCACGGTGAGGACCACCCAGGCGACGGCACCCAGGGTAAGGCGGATTCTGATGGACAGCCGTGGTCTCTCTTCGAGGGCTTTCTGCGCCCGCTCCGCCATGGCGGTAAGATCGGACAGTGCCTCTCGGTCGGCGGTCGCCATGACCGTCTCCCTCCTCGCTGAGGACTATGCCCTTCTGTGCCGACTCCCGTGGTCAGGCTTCAGATGGGAACCCGTGCGTCTAGAGGATTCCCCGGTGGCCCAGGGATAGGGCGGCTTTATTGATGACACCCCGAAGCTCCTTCGGCTTGAAAGGCTTCGCGATGAAATCGAAGGCCCCTTTCACCAGGGCTTCCCGTGCCACCTCCACGGTGGCGTAGCCCGTGATGAGAATCACTCGGGTGCCCGGGCATGACGACATCACATGCTCCAGGACACCGATTCCGTCCACCTCCTCCATGCGCAGGTCCGTGACCACGATGTCGAAGGCCTGCTCCTGAAGTCGATCCAGTGCCTTCCGTGGATCGACGAAGGCCTCCACCTCGAATCCGTGCTTCGCCAACGCCGGGCCGAGCCGCTTCCCGACGATGGGCTCGTCGTCGACGATCATGACGCGGAGCTTGCGGTCATCGGATTCCGCCGGGCGGTCTCCGGCGGCATCCGCCGTTGCCTCGTCCATGCCTTCTCCTTGTTGGTCTTTCGTCCTCTCGTCTCGGACGACCATGATCTTCTCGAAGGCGAGCTTCGACTTCCGGTCCACCTCCACCCCGGTCTCCTTGAAGCCCATGTCCGGGACACCGGCCTCGGCGAAGGAGATTCTGACCATCCAATCATCGATGGAGGTGGTCTTGCGCTCTTTCTCGTCTCCCATGACGTGTCTCCTCCTTACCCGGAGCCGGAGGGGTGTCGCTGGACGGGGACCCCGGCCCGAGATTCAGACCCCATAGCCGCCTGGGAAGGAGCTCTACGCTGCCTCCGAGAGCCCCTCGCCGGCCAAGAGTGTCTGATGGATCTGTCTCCTCTGCCTGTACGCCTTGATCACGAAGTACATGATCATACCGGCGCCCGACATCCCCGCCAGGAAGAGGAGGATCTTGCTCGCCTGGTTGAAGTACACATCCCACGCCGGGTCCATCTGGAGCCATCCCAACTGTCGGAGATAGATGGGCACCGCGATGGCCCGGCTCACCACGCAGAGGAGGATGATGATCGCCGTGACCAGTCGGATCATCACTTCCTTGACCACCTTTACACCGTAAGCACCCACGTAGATTCCCACCAGGGAACCGAGGTAGAGGAGCATGGTGAGACGAAGGTCCACCAGGCCCTGGAAGGCGTAGTTGATTGCTCCCCAGGCCCCCATGAACTGGGCCAGGTAGAGCTCCGAGCCAGCCGCCACGGCCGTGGGGACTCCGAAGAGGTAGATCATCGCCGGGACCCCGATGAAGCCTCCGACCCCGATGGTTCCCGCAAGGTACCCTGTGGCCAGCCCGGCCAGGAGGATGATCCAGAGGGAGACCCTCACGTCCGCTACCTTCAGGTGGACATACGGGGGCATGTAGATCTTCCCGAGAAAGTCCGCCAGCTTCCGGGAAGGCGTGTCGTCCTCCGTCCCCTTCTTCATGACGTCCCGGAGCATGGAGATCGCCACCACGGAGAGAATGCAGACGAAGACCCCGCTGATGTAGAGGTCCGACGCGCCCGCGCCGGTGCTGGTGCCGTGGCTGTCCCCCTCCATGTTGAACAGGGCCGTGTTGATCCAGACGGCGATCCGAATCCCGATGAAGGAGGTGATGACCATGTAGAGGGAGAGCCGTTTGTCCACGTTCCCCATCTCCCCGTGGCGACGGCTGCCCACCATGGCCTTTCCGTACTTGTGCGTGATGTTGCTGGCCACGGCCACGACACCCGGCGCCCCGAGGTTCATCATGCCCGGAGTCATGAAGAAGGCCCCGCCGCTCCCGATGAACCCGCTGAGGACCCCCCCGATGAACCCCAGTGCCACGACCTGGACGGCCACGGCCATATCGATGTCGATGTATTGGCCAAAGAGCAAAGCTTCCATGGATATCGCCGCTCCTTTTCGTCGGCTATTCCATCTTGATCAGCTTCAGGAACGTGCTGGCGACCCGGCCATAGGAGTACGCCACCACGGGGATGAACAGGAATACCGCCAGGGAAACCACCAGCTTCGGTAGCCAGTCGAAGCGCCCGAGAAATGAATCCCCCACCGCGTCGGCGTACCATCCCGTGTTTGACAGGAACGCCAGGACCTGCTCTTGATGCGTGAAGACCAGGAAGAAGACCGCGATGATGACGAGGAGGAAGAAGCCCGCTCGCAGCACATCTCTCTTCCCGAAGAGATACTGGGTGCCCAGCTCGTCGGCGGTGACGATTGGGGCCCTGATCCGGTCCTCCAGGAAGCCCCTCAAGTCCCGGATTGCCCTCTGTCGTGCCGCGTGTCCCTTGGAGAGGAAGAGGTCCCCCACCACCACCAGGGTGTAGGGGAAGGTTCGATCCAGCGAATCCACGAGCCTCTGCCGGTCGCCGAAGACGGAACGCCCCCCTCCCGAGCGTCCCGCCTCGGCCAGCCTGTCCAGGGTGGGCTGAAGGCCACCGTCCGGTACCCCATCCTCCTCCTCGTCCCCCTCGATGCCCCCGTCGTATTCCGAGGCCGATGCCTCGTCTGGAGTTCCTGGCTCAGCCGGGGGATGGCCGTCCGCTTCGGTGATCCGGTCCGCTGGAAAGCCCGCTTCTGCTGTGGCCGGTCTCAGATCCCCAGGCACCTCCCCTTCCGGGGCCAGGCGGAGAAGCTCCACCGCCGCGTTCCATTTCGTGGCGATCTCCACGACCTTCCCGAAGACCTCCGATTCGGGCTGGAACTCCTCCTGGATCCAGAGGAGATTCGCCGTGGCCATGGTGATGCGGAGGTCCTTGATCCCCTCCAGCGATTCC
>JASFRP010000308.1:0-5091 GCA_050114895.1 Gemmatimonadota bacterium | reverse complement strand
CAGCAACCCTGCGGGAGACCAGCTTTCGTTCGGCATGGACCTCGAGGGTCCCGTCGGCCCCGACGAATACCCCGTCGCGAACGGCGCCCAGGTCGAGTATCAGGGGAGGGACCCATGGCCGCCCGGGATGCCGGTGGTTCATTTCGGGCTCGGTCCGGGCAACCCGCTTTCCGGCGGCGCCTACCAGGCCTTTCTCGGGACGGCCGGCACACTGACCGTCACGTCCGTGTCGGGACGCTTCGTGCAGGGCGTCCTCGACGTGAGCGGCGAGAACCGACTCGCGAAACGCATCGCCCTGGGGGATTCTCCTCCTCCCGTCTACGTTCCCAACGCGACGATCCGCGTGGAATTCGGGTTGGTCATGCGGGACCCCGGTGATCCGGTGAACGACAGTGGGGTGATCGGTTGCCTATCCTCGGAGACGCCCGGAGGTCAGGCGAAGGGGGTAAGCGGCGGCCCACCCTCGGACTCGCCGGGCATGCCGTCCGACACGTCAAGCACTCCCGAGAAGCCCGCCGAAGACTCAAGCGGTGCCGAGTCAGGAGGCTCTGGCAGGTTTCCGGAGGAGACTCGGCCGGAACCGGGAGCGGACCCGACGACTGGTCCGGCGGAGGAGGCTGAAGCCGCTGCACACCCCTCCGAGGCCGCCGGTGACGCCCTGGGACCGGGCGGCACGCGTTGGGTTTCCGTGCGGGCCGAGGGTCGGCCCGACCTTTCTTTCCATGGAAGCGACGTGGACGGCTCGGCCGGTGCCGACTTCAGCTGCTACGGGGCGGAAAGCCCGGCCTTCCTGAGTCTCTACGAAGGCGCCTCGGGACAGACTGCCTCACTGGGCCTCAACGTGGTCACGGCCACCGGAATCGCCCAGGGAGCGACGGGAACGTACCGCATCGATCAGGTTCAATACATCGTCGACGGGGGTTCGCTCGGTTGGCGGGGCCCGGCCAACCTCGAGCTCTGGAGGCAAGACGCCTCGAAGGATCCGGGTGCACGCCGGGTCACGGGTCGGATCGTGGGGTTGAACGTGCTGGACCGGGAGACCCGTGCCGTCATTCCCATTGAGGCCGAGTTCGATGTGAATGCGGCGTGTGTGCCTTTCGGACGTCAGGAATGACGCGAAGTACCCGAGTCGGTTCTCCGAGGATCCCTCGTCAAGTCCAACGGCCCGAGCTCCTTCGCCTGCAAAGAGACTACCGTGGCCTCCTGGATCGTATGCTCGCGGCCGGCTGGGACGTGAAGGACCGAGGGCAACCTCGTCCTCCTTCCCCTCTTCCAGGGCTACGCCTGCCAGGGGCTGGGTCAGGCGGAACCAGCACAGGCGGCCTCCAAGGAGGCGCGCGACCTTGCGGAGCGATTATTGATCGAGAGCCCGGACGACTGGCGGGTGCCCGGGGTACTCGGCCTCGCCCTTGCGGAACTCTGGCCAGGTGGGGAGGTCGCCAGCTGGGGCCCCCGGGACCTCACCCCCCGGGGCTCGTCACCACCCCGCCTCGGACGACGAGGGCGACACGCTGCACCGCCCCTACCAGGTCGGTAAGCGGGTCCCCCTCCAGCACCAGGAGGTCCGCCAGCTTCCCGGTCTCTAGCGTTCCCAGCTCCTCCCCCTGACCGCATACCATGGCGCTGTTTTTCGTGGCCGCCACGATGACGTCCATGGGGGAGAGCCCGGCCGCCAGGAGCATCTCCATCTCCAGGAGGGGGAGGCGCTCCTTCGTGGCGCGGTCGTTGAAGTCGTTCCCCACCGCGATGACCCCCCCGAGGTCGTGGAGGCGCCGGGGGATGTCCATGACCACCCGGGCCACCCACGCCTGCCTGGGGGTGGGGTCCTCGGCGGTGTAGAAACCCCCGATGACGGCGCTCAGGGTCGGCACCATGGCGGTGCCCTGGGCGGCCATCCTCTCCAGGAGGGGCTGGTAATCCGGGGCCCACCGCTGGAAGAAGAACCCCACGGGGTCCTCGGCGGCCATGACGCTGTCCTCCTCCTCCCGGGACGGCCACCGGGGCATGGCCAGGTGCTCGATGACGTCCACCCCCGCCTCGACGGCCAGCTCCATCTGGGGCGGCTGGATCAGGTGGGTGCGAACCCGGAGCCCATGACGGTGGGCCTCCTCCACGATGGCCCGGGTCGTCTCCAGGTCCAGGGAGGGAATGGGATCGTCGAAGTTCCAGCTGGGATCCACGGCGATCTTGATCATGTCCACGCCACGCGCCGCCAGCTCGGCGATCCCTGCCCGGGCCTCCTCAGGGCCCGCCACCTCGTAGTTGATCCGGGTTCCGTAGAGTCCGTCGGGATACCCGCCCGGCGCCGTCACGATGGGGCCGGCCCGGAACCCTCGGGCCGCCGGACCCTCGTCGGACTCCATCGCCAGGAATTCCTCCATCTCCTCCATGGTCGAGCCCAGGTCGCATACGCTGGTGACTCCTTCCAGGAGGAACCGGTGCCGAAGCTCGGCGGGAGCCCCGTGGTGGACATGGGCGTTGAAGAGGCCCGGGATGACCGTCCCGCCTCCGGCGTCGATGGATTTGACCTCTTCCGGAATGCGGAAATCGGCGGCCGGCCCCACGGCCAGGATCCGTTCTCCCTGGATCACCACGACGCCGTCGGGGAGGGGAGGCGCCCCGGTCCCGTCGATGACTGTAGCGTTTCGGACCACGAGGGTGTCGGTGGGAACCTCGATTCGGGACTCACAACCGGCCGCAAGGGCAAAGGCCAGAAACAGGCAGGTGGCGCGCATCATTCGGGATCTCCTCCCAGGAAGCCGCGAGATGTCGGTCCTCAGAAGAGTTGACGCCCGAGCGAGCCCGTGCGACACATCGAACCGTACCGAGGACCTCTCACCCGTAAGTGAGCAACCTTCCTGCCAGGGGCCCCGGAGCGCCTGCCCGGAGCCCCTCCTCCTCGTCTCAACAGTTCCCTCCCGAACCTATCAGCTCCGCGTTTCCCGCCCCACTCCCCGGCTTTGCCCTCCCATCCGTAGCCTCGCGGGCGGGGGAGGGGCTAGGTTCCTCGCAGATTCCTCAGTCCGATCCCGACTCGACCCCGAACGACAGACCGGCATGGCGCGCTTCCTTACCCTCATGGCCTTCCTCGGCATCCTGTTCGCCGTAGGATCGCTCCGGGTGCCTTTAACGCCGCACGGCCTCTCCACCCTCTTCCTGGGAGCACTACTCCTGGCCTCGTTTCTGGCGGGGAGGGCGGCTCAGGTCGTCTCCCTCCCGCAGATCACCGGGTATCTGGTCATCGGGATCCTGGTGGGGCCTTATGTCCTGGACATCGTCCCCCGTGGGGTGGTGGAGGAGTTCCGGTACGTGAACGGAGTGGCACTGGCCCTCATCGCCCTGTCCGCCGGCGGGGAGCTCCGCCTCACGTCAGTACGGAAGCACTTCCGAAGCATCGGGATCATCACGGTCCTCCAGATCCTGCTCATGTTCGCGTCTGTGGCGTTGGTCGTTTTCCTGGCCAGAGACTTCATCGATTTCCTCCGACCGGAGTCACCCAGGGTGGCCCTGGCGGTGGCGCTCCTGTTCGGATTGGTGGCCGTTGCCAAGTCTCCCGCCACCACCATCGCCGTCATTACCGAGGAAAGGGCGAGGGGGGAGTTCACCGACACGGTGCTGGGGATCACCGTCCTGAAGGACGTCCTGATCCTCATCCTCATCGCCCTCCTCCTCCCCCTGGCCAGCGTCGTCGTGGACCCTGCCGCCGGGTTCAGCTTTCATGCAGTTCGGGAGATCCTCGGCGCAATCCTCATCTCCCTGGGGATTGGGTTGGCCATCGGCTGGCTGGTCACCCAGTACCTCCGGCGGGTGAGGGAATACCGGATCCTCTTTGTTCTCGGGGTAGCGTTCGTCGCCGAGTATCTGGGGGAGGTGTTCCACATGGAGGCCATCCTGATCGCCATGGCCTCCGGCTTCTATGTCCAGAACTTCTCCGAACAGGGTCCGCGCCTCCTCCACGCCCTGGAAGCCAACTCTCTCCCGGTTTACGCGCTTTTCTTTGCTGTGGCCGGCGCGGATCTGGACATCACCGTCCTGGGATCGGCCTGGGTCATCGTCTCGGCGATCCTCCTCAGCCGTACGGTGGCCCTATGGGTAAGCACCTACCTGGGCGCCAGGCTCGGCGATTCGCCTCTGATGGTTCGGAAGCACGCGTGGATGGGATTTCTCGCCCAGGCCGGGGTGACGCTGGGGATCGCGAACCTGGTTCGGGAGCGGTTCCCCGTGTGGGGAGTCCAGGTGGCCACGGTCATCGTCGCCATGATCGCCGTGAATCAGCTCATTGGACCACCGGCCTTCCGCTGGGCTGTGGTCAAGGCAGGGGAAAGCCACGTACCACGCCTCCGGCAGGAGGGGCGGAGGGCGTTGACCTAGCCTTCAACCATCCCCTCCCGTGCCGCCCCCCCCTCCCTCCAGGATATCCAGCTTCATCCGGAGGACCTCCATACGGGTCTCGAGCTGCAGAAGCAGGCGGCGGGCTTCCAGGAGCTCGGACTCCTGGGCGATCCCGTGGCTCACCCACTCCTCCGTCCTCCGAAGCCGCGTCACAGCACTCTCCCACTCCTGTTCCAGGACGTCCATCTCTCCCTGTACCTGACTCAGCTCCGCCTGCCTCTCCGCCTCGGGGCCGGTGAGGGCACCGTCCAGGACCTGGCGGCGAAGCTCGAGGCGGCGGTCCAGCTCCTGCACCCTGGCCTCCGCCTGCTGCACCGGGATCATCGCCTCCGACAGTTCCGGATTCCCCACCACCCCCGCCTGGTAGCGCTCCTGGATGGTGCTGAGCTGCGCCTGGGACACGGTGAGCTCCTCCATGGCCACGGACCGGTCCAGCTCCAGGCGCTCCGTAACCAGGTCCCGCCCACGCACCAGGGGGGCGGAGAGCTCGTTCCGGGGCGCCCGGCCGGTGGCCCGGATCTCCTCCTCGTCCAGTTGAAGTCTGCTGTGATGGGTCTCCGCCTTCAGGACGGCGAGGCGCGCGCCCAGGATCGCCTCCTGAGGAACGATCCCGGCCTGGTAGCGCTCCTCTACCTGCTCGTACTGGCTCACGACGAGATCCATCTCCATCTCGGCCAGGCGCAGGTTCCCCTCCACTTC
>JASFRP010000307.1:0-5097 GCA_050114895.1 Gemmatimonadota bacterium | reverse complement strand
CAGCATCCAGGCGTTCCTCCCCTCAGATGAAGGATTCCGGGCACGGGTTTCCCTCCCGGAGGGCGGGGAGCGGGAGGATCCGTCGAATATCGATCCGGAGCTGGAGGCGCTGGCCCGTGGGGTCCGCCGCCTGTTCGAGGACTACGTCCAGCTGAACGAACGCCTTCCGCAGGAGCTCACAGGGACCGTGGCGGCCGTGCAGGATCGGGTTCGGCTGGCACACATGATCTCCGGGCATCTCCTCCTCTCGTCCATGGAAAAGCAGGAGCTTCTGGAGGCCTCCTCCCTGGCGACCCATTTCGAGACCTTGAGGGAGATCCTGGTGAGGGAGTTGGAGATCCTTCGCATCGAGGAAAAGCTGGACGAGCAGATCCAGCGCCAAATGGACTCGGGTCGAAAGCAGCTCTATCTACAAGAGCAGCTCAAGGCCATTCACAAAGAGCTCGGAGCCACCGAAGGAGAGTGGGCGGAGCTGGAGGCGGCTCTGTTGGCCACCCCTCTGCCGACCTACGCCCGTGAGCGGGCGGAACGGGAGATGGACCGGCTCAAGCGCCTGAACCCCGTTGCTCCGGAAGCAGCCGTCATCCGCAATTACCTGGATTGGATCCTGGGGCTCCCCTGGATGCAGAAGAGCGAAGACAACCTGGACGTGGCCCACGCCGCTGGTATCCTGAACGACGCCCACTTCGGCCTGGAAGAGGTGAAAGAACGGATCCTCGACCATATCGCCGTCCTCTCCCTGGTGGGAGACCTCCAGGGGCCGATCCTCTGTCTGGTGGGGCCTCCCGGGGTGGGGAAGACCTCCCTGGGACGAAGTATCGCCAGGGCCCTGGGCCGGGAGTTCGTGCGAGCCTCTCTGGGAGGAGTACGGGATGAAGCCGAGATCCGGGGCCACCGGCGGACCTACGTGGGGGCCCTACCCGGTCGCGTGATCCAGGGAATGCGACGAGGCGGAAGCCGGAACCCGGTCTTTCTCCTGGACGAGGTGGACAAGCTGGCCCGGGACTTCCACGGCGACCCGGGTGCCGCCCTGCTGGAGGTCCTGGACCCGGAGCAGAACAGGACCTTCACAGACCACTATCTGGAGCTGGAGTTCGATCTCTCGGACGTTCTCTTCATCGCCACCGCGAATACCCTGATGGGAATCCCGGAGCCCCTTCGGGACCGGATGGAGGTGATTCGAATACCGGGCTACCTCACGACCGAGAAGAAGGCCATCGCCCGGGCCTTTCTGTGGCCCAAGCAGACCCGACGGCATGGCCTGACGGAAGGCACCGTGACCCTCACCGACGGAGCCCTGGAAGCCATCATCAGAGAGTACACCCGGGAAGCCGGAGTAAGGGAGCTGGAGCGAAGAATCGGCGGAGTGGCCCGGAAGCTGGCCCGGGAGGTGGCTGACGGATCGGTCGATTCCGGAGCGGCCCGCCAGGTGGAAGCGGAGAACCTCAGGGATCTCCTCGGTCCCCCCCCCTACACCCCGGAGCCCCGGGAGGAGGGCTCCGCTCGGGCAGGGATCGCCAACGGTCTGGCCTGGACCGCTGCCGGCGGTGAGATCCTGGACGTGGAGGTCGCGGTGGTCCCGGGCTCGGGCAAGATCCAGCTCACGGGGACGCTGGGGGATGTCATGAAGGAATCGGCGTTTGCCGCTCTGACGTATGCCCGATCCCGAGCTCGGATCCTGGGACTGGACTCCAAGTTTCACCAGGAGGTGGACATCCACATTCACATCCCGGAGGGGGCCACACCGAAGGACGGGCCTTCCGCCGGCATCACGATTGCCGTAGCCCTCATCAGCGCCCTGACGGAGATTCCCACCCGCTCCGACGTGGCCATGACGGGAGAGATCACCCTTCGGGGTCGGGTGCTGGGAGTGGGTGGCATCAAAGAGAAGGCCGTGGCAGCCTACCAGGGGGGGATCCGGAAGGTGATCCTTCCCGCCTCCAACGCGGGCGACCTGGAGGTCCTTCCGGATGAAGTGTGTGACGGGATCCGGTTCCAGCTGGCCAGGACCATGGATGAAGTCCTGGAAGCGGCGCTGGTGACGGACCCCTCCGCTCGCTTGGACTCCTCCACCCGAGAGCTCCTGGATGGGACCGCCGATGCGGGAGTCCAACTCTCCCAGTGATCATTCGGTCGGTGGAGTTCGCGGGAGCCGTAGCCACCACGGGTGGGCCCCTTCCCGGGGATCTCCCCCAGGTGGCCTTCTCCGGGCGCTCAAACGTGGGGAAGTCGTCCCTCATCAATGTTCTCCTGCAGAGGACGAGGAAGAAGATGGCCCACGTCTCGGCGAAGCCCGGGAAGACGCAGACCCTGAACTTCTACCTCGTGAACCAGCACTTCTTCCTGGTGGATCTGCCGGGATACGGTTTTGCCCACGCCCCCGGGCCCGTGCGTGAAGGATGGAGGGAGATGGTGGAGTGGTACCTCTCCGGCAGTCCGGCACTGCATGGAGTCGTCCACCTGGTGGATGGTCGCCACCCTCCGTCCGCACTGGACCTGGAAATGATGACGTACCTGGGGGAGTTGGGCCTCCCGACCCTGGTTGTCCTCACCAAGATGGACCGGGTCGCCAGGGGGAAGGTTCGGGGGACGGTGGAGGCCGCATCCAAGATCCTCCGGGTGGATCCCGACCAGATCCTCCCCTTCTCTTCCAGGACACGGGAAGGCAGGGAGCCGTTGCTGGAGGCCGTCGAACACCTGCTCCTTTCGTCTGGAGGGGAAGAGCTGTGAGCCCAGCCCGCATCCGTCCTCGAGCCCGTCCGCGGGAGGCGCCATGACAGGCCGAAATCTCCTGATCTTCGCCTCGGCCCTTCTGCCTGTGGGTTGCGGCATTCAGGCGTCACCGGGGACCCCTGAGCTCGAACCCGCCCGGGAGGGGGAAGGGACGCCTTCCCTCCTGGTTCCCCCCGGGTTCGGGACACTCACCCAGGACCAGGTCACGCTCCGCATCCAGAGAGGGAATCTCCTCATCAAGGTGACCCCTCTGGAGGAATGGGTCATCCGTCTCACGGCCCCGGACACCTATGCCCGCCTCCAGGGGATGGTCCGCACGCACGGGGAGCGGGCGGCCGGGGGGGCCGTCTCCCCTCCCGCCAACCTCTTCCTGGTAAGCTTCTTCAGCTACGTTCCGGATGTGACCTACCAACCGGAGGACCTTCTACTGGTCAACCGGGGGCTGCGGTATCGGCCCAGGGGAATCGCTCCCGTAACACCCTCCTGGGGGACTCAGCGCCTGGGACAGCAGGAGACCCAGATGGCCGTATACGCCTACGATGGAGGCATGGACCTGGAGACGGACCTGGTGGTGGAGTATCAGGATCTCAGAAACGAGATCTGGAGGGACCAGATCGTGCCGCTCCTCAGGGCCGAGTTGGCGAAGGCGAGGGCCCGGGCCGGTGGAGGGCTCTCAGGCGTCTGACACGGGTCTCCGAGGCCGTCAGTCGTCCAGCCCGTACTTCTTGATCTTCCGATAGAGGGTCCGCTCCCCGATCTCGAGTTGTTCGGCAGCTTTCCTCCGGTTCCCACCCACCTCCCTCAGAGCCAGTACGATGGCCTCCTTCTCCATCTCTTCCATCGTCATCCCGGGGCGATAGACCACCAGGCCCTCCTCCTGCCCCGACGCATCGTCCGGAGCGCCGCCGCTCTCCGAAGAGCTCCCGTCGCCGGCAAACGACAGAACCTCGGTCCCCGCACCTCCCGATGACTCGAGGGCCTCCTCCCCCGGGATCCCCCCGCCGGGTCCCTCCGGCCAAATCCGCCCGGGGGGAGGAGGGATGGGTACCTCGATGCCCCCGAATGTCCTCAGCCCCCCGTCATCGAACCCGCCTTCCTCCCGGAACCGCTCGAAATCCCTCCGGAGGTCGTCGATGTCCATCCTGAGATTCACCAGAGTGCGGAAGACGAACTCCAGCTCCGGCCGAATCGCACCCCGTCCTGCTTCCCCGAACTGAGGGACGGACCGGGAGATGGGGGCGGGGAGGATGCCTCGGCTCCGGGGATACCGGACCTCGCCGGGAATGTCCTGTGCCTCGATTCGCCGGCCCGGGGCCAGGACCACCATGCTCTCCACCAGGTTCCTCAGCTCCCGGACGTTGCCGGGCCAGGAGTGCTCCTGGAGGATGCGCATGGCTTCGTCGGAAATCCCGATGAAGGGCCGGTCATGACGTTCGCTGGCGTCCCGGATGAACTCCGAAACGAGGAGCGGGATATCGGCCTTCCTCTCTCGAAGAGGGGGAAGCTCGATGCGGAGAACGTTCAGTCGGAAGTAGAGATCTCTCCGAAACTCCCCCGTTTCCACGAGGGTCCGAAGGTCCTGGTTCGTGGCTGCGATGACGCGAACGTCCACGCGGATGGGTTCCTCCCCCCCCACCCGGAAGAACTCCCGCTCCTCCAGCACGCGCAACAGCTTGGTCTGCGTGGGAAGCGGCATCTCCCCGATCTCGTCCAGGAAGATCGTTCCTCCGTGGGCCAACTCGAAGAGACCCCTCCTGGAATCGATGGCACCGGTGAAGGCACCCTTCTCGTGGCCAAAGAGCTCGCTCTCCAGGAGGGTGTCGGGCAGGGCGGCCACATTCACGGGGATGAAAGACCTGTGCCTCCGGGGGGAGAGGGCGTGGATCCCCCGAGCGATGAGCTCCTTCCCCGTACCGGACTCCCCCGTTACCAGGACGGTGGCTTGCACCGGAGCGATCTGGACTACCCGCTCCAGCGCCTCCCGAATGGCATCGGTCTCCCCGACGATCCCCGTGAGCTCCTGGAGGCGGTTCCGCTCCACGAGGGTCCGGCCCAGGAGCACGACCGTCCGGGGGTCGGGTGGGTGGGGGAAGACCTCCTGGAGGTCCAGTGCCCGGGCCGCCTGGCGAATCCCCTCCTCACCGGCCCGAGCGATGCCGAAGACCGGGATGTGTCCCGCCTCCCGAGCCTGCCTCGCCTGAATCACGGCGGACTCGTTCTTGAGTCCACCTGTCAGGATGAACAGCGCCGGATCGGCCAGTCCGGAGAGGTCCTCCTGAGGGGTCACCAGCTCCACCGGATACCCGGCCTCCTGGAATGCAGTCCTCAACGCGCCTGCCATTTCCAGGTCGTGGGTCGAAATGA
>JASFRP010000306.1:0-5099 GCA_050114895.1 Gemmatimonadota bacterium | reverse complement strand
CCGCGTATTCCCATTCGGCCTGGGTGGGGAGGCGGCCCCCCCGCCACCGCGCGTAGGCTTCCGCCTCGTACCAGGTGACGCAGACACGGGGGTGATCGGCGATCGCTTCCACGCAGGAAACGGGAGCGTTGAGATCCTGCTCCGTCCGCCACGCCCAGCCCGCCTCCGACCAGTATGCGCGTGTCCCGTACCCGCCGGCCTCCACGAACTCCCCGAATCGGGCGTTGGTGACCTCGTAGGTGTCGATCCAGAAGCCGCGGGTGATGCGTACGGGGTGCTCCGGCTGTTCGCTCTCCAGCTCGCGAATCGCCCAGCGGGGCGGGCGAAGGCCGGTGGTGTCGCCGGTGCCCATCCGAAACGACCCGGCCGGCACCCACACCTGGGCGACCCCGTGGGCGTCGACGCGCGGGGTCCCGTGTTCGGGAACCCGGGCGCGCCCGCATCCAAGGAGCGCGATACCGAGTAGAAGGACCAGGATGGCCGGATGTCGTTGCATTGCTCTGCTTGTTCCTTCCGGCGGGGTGCATGGGTCCCCGGGATGTCTCAAACCTTCGCGGGCAGCGTTCCCGCCGGAGGCGCCCGCTCCCGATCCCTTCGCCAGACGACGTGGGATTATGGACCACGACCGATCACGCCCGAGAATAGCATTGCCAGGACGGCTGAGGCCGGCCACGGCCGGAGCCGGACGGGGAGGGCCATGAACGTCGGGCCGATCCCGATGAAGACTACGTTCGCGCCCGGAGGCGGACGGCAAGAAGACGGGTGGAGGGATTGAACCTCCACCCGTCTTGCGAGGATGCCGGTTACGCGCCCCTTTCAGTTGATGACCAGCATCTTCTTCGTGGCGGTGAACCCCGGGGTATCCAGCCGGTAGAAGTAGACGCCGTTCACGGTCTCGCGACCGGCGTCGTCCCGGCGGTCCCAGGTCACGGTGTAGAACCCGGCGGGCTCGTTCACGTCCTTCAGCACCCGCACCAGGCGGCCGTTCAGATCGAACACCCGGAGCGTCACCTTCCCGTCCTTGGGCAGCTCGTACGCGATCGTTGTCCGCTCCCCGAACGGGTTGGGCGCGTTCTGGGCCAGATTGAAGGCCTTCGGGTTGCCTCCGATCGACAGCGGACCCACGAACACCTCCTCGTCGCCGCGCCATACCCCCAGCCGGTACGTCCGGGTCTCCCCGGGCTCCACCGTCGTGTCCAGATACTGGGAGTTCTGGGGCAGCGGGGTCGGGTTCAGACGCTCGTACGCGCCCGTCAGGGGATCCAGCCGGTACAGGTTCACCGATCCGTAGATCCCCACCGGTCGGAAGTCGCCCCAGTACAGGGCCGCCCCTTCCGACGTCGGGATCGCCACGAAGTCCGCCTCCGGCGGGTCCGGCAGCGGCTTGCCCACCACCCGGGCCAGGTGGACCTCGATGTCGAACGAATCGGTCGACACCGTGTCCTCACCCGCCACCGCGTAGCAGTCCAGCCGTCCCTTGTACGTCCCCGGATGGTTGTCTCCGCCCAGCATCGGGGGCACGTACATCCCCACCAGCATCCTGCGGAACTCGCCCGAGCCCCAGTCGCAGGTGTCGCCCATTACCGTCCCTTTCCCCGTGAACGCGAAGTTGCTGTACAGGTTGTGGGACGGATCCGCCTCGTGCCACATGGGTGACCACTCCGCGAACCGGCACGTGATACAGTCCACCGCCGTGTTCCCGGGACCGTCGTACTCGTCGTGGTTCCCCACAAGCTCCGCGGGTAGGCCCATATCGAACGCGCGCAGGGCCCACTCGCCCCCGCTCTGGTTCGCTCGTGCGTAGGCCTGGATCTCCATCACGTTCCCGATCACGTTGGCGTAGTCATCCTTGATGTCCATGTCGTACAGCTCGCAGATGTCGATCGTGGTCATCACGGAGTCCTCGCCCCCGTTCTCGGACACCACCCGGAAGTAGTCCCGGTAGCTTCCCGAGTTCTGGCCGATGGGGATCTTGGTGATCACGTTGATCGTCCGCGTCTCGCCCGCGGCCAGGAACGCGATCTCCTCGGGATAGAAGTTGAACTGGTCCAGCTTCGTGGGAATGGACTCGTGCTTCAGTCCGCCCGAGGCCACCCGGATGTTCCGGTGGTCGCCGTAAGCGTGCACGTCGAAGGACAGGGCCACCTGGCCCACCGCCGTCCAGGGATCGTCGGGGCAGAAGTCCCCGGAGATCCCCGTCTGCACGATGTCCAGGACGCCCTGGGTCGGGAGGACCTCAACCTGGAGGGTGATGGAGTCCGAATCCCGCTGGCCCGTGGCGGTGCAGTCCGCGTACTCCAGCTCCAGCTCGCCGACATAGAAGGCGTTGACGGGAATGCCGTCGGGAATGTCGATGGTGACGGTGACGTCCCCGGACTCGCCCGATTCCAGCGTGGGCCGGTCTCCCACCGAGATGTTGGCCTTGGGGATGACCATGGCCGGATCGCCCACCTTGACCAGGGTGGGGATATCGATGAGGACGGGGCTGATCATGATGTTCCCCGGGCCGTCGGCGAAGTCGACGTTCTGATCCCAGGAATTGGGATTCACCACGGTGAAGGTGCCGGCCACCTGGGTCCCCTTGGCCCCCTTCAGGTGAAGCACGTTGTCGGAGACGTTGCCGTGGTTGTCGGCGATGTCCATGTCCATCACCGGAGCCACGTTGAGGGTGACGTCGGTGTCGTCGGAAACGGTGACGCAGTCGTTCTGGACGTCGGCGATGGCCTGCAGCCGACCCATGTAGGTGCAGGCGTGCTGCCCGATGGGCACGGTGATCTTGACCTCGACGGTAACCGTCTCGTACGCGGGGACGTAGGGAATCTCTGGAGGGTTGAACTCGATCATGTCGCTGTGGATCTTCTTGACGTGATCCAGTCCGCACGGCATCTCGGAGCACTGCAGCGTTTCCGCGGTGAACCGGAGATTGTACAGGTCCACCTCTCCGGTGACGTGAATATGGTCGACCAGGACCCCTTCCTGGGCCCAGATATCCGGAGGCTCGTAGTCCCGGACGATCGTATCCTCGGCCACGTCAAGCTGGAGGATGCACGGCAAATCCCTCTGGCGGCCGAACCAGACGTAGTGGGGTTCGCAGTCGCTGTTGTCGGGCCCGCCGATGAGGGCGAATCCCGACCCTCCCCACGTGTTCCCGTAGGGCTCGTTGCGCCGGGTGGTCAGGTAGTCTCCCCAGCGCCCCTTGCCGCTGTCGTTGGGAGTGGGACCGTACTCCCCGGTGACGAAGGGGTAGAGGGTCTGGCCGAGGGTGCCTCCGGAGAGAAGCACGCCCGGGTTCAGGTCGTCGGCGATCCAGGCCGCGGCGCTGGGGTACACGGTTGCCCCGCCGTAGGCCACCGTTCCCGCCAGGTGACCGCGGTCGTTGGGATGCACCGACGGGTAGATGATGGCGTAGTCGGGATTCCACAACGCGCCTTCGGTGAGGAGGGTGCGGTCGGATTGGTTCAGACGCACGAATCGGGTCTGAGGATAGGCGTAGGAACCGCCCTGGGCCGCGTTCCACATGAAGCCGAGGACGCCGTCGGCCACCCAGGCGGTGAGGAGACGATCCCCGGAGAACTCGGCGAAATCGCGGCCGTCGGGTCCGGTCGCGTCCATCTGCACGCCCGTGGTGTAGGCGGCGTGGGTCACGTCGTCCCAGCTGATGGTGCCGCTCCCTTCCGGCCAGTTGTAGACCCGGAGCGAGGTGTTGGAGTTGTGGGCGGCGAAGTACATCGTGTTCGTCGCTCCCTGGGTGCACCGGACGGAGAAGCGGTTGGCCTGCCAGTAGCTGAAACTGAAGCCATTGCCCGCGGCCATGGCCGCCAGGGGATAGCGGGCGATGACGGTCCCCCCGTAGCCGCCGATCGTGTAGTCGTCCAGGGGGGAGGGTGGTGTGGTCCAGGTTCCGTCAATGGTGAGGGTGGTGGCGGTGTTGGAGAGAACGTCGAAACGCTCCTGGCTGGGAAGGCCGGGCCGCAATGTCACCCTGGCCCCGGCGAACTGGTTCACGTCCCAGCTCTGCTGCGTGTCCTGGAGCGTGTTGGCTGTCTGGGTGCCGTGCGCCTGTCCGTTGAAGTCGACCCTGTAGACGTTGGTGGTGTGGTACAGGCTTTGGTCGCTGACGGCCAGGTCCGGGAAGTCCAGCCAGAACCCCTCGGCCGGGAATCCGAAATCAGCGGGGGTGAAGTCGTAGTAGAACCAGGTGTTGTTGAGGACGTCCTCCCGGCTGGGGGCCACCGCGATGCGCTGGGTGTTGGTGATCCCGTCCTCAAGGTACTGCAGGAGCCAGAACATGGCGTCCTCGCCCTCGTCGTAGTGGGTAACCTGGTCGCAGCAGAAGCCGTCGTTCACGGCGTCGGGAATCCCGTCGGCGGGGAAGTTGTCGTAGGGATTCACGAAGTTGAAGGTTTCCCCGTTGTCTCCGGACATCGCGGCATACCAGTTCCCGGTCCAGAAGATCGCCTCGTGATTGATCCCGAAGCTGGGCTCACCGACCAGGGAGGTGCCTCCCAGATCGGGCGTGGCTTCCCCCGTCTCCATCTTCGTGAACATATGGTTCTGGAAGAAGACGAAGTCCTCCGGAGAGGGGGGGGACAGGGGAGCGAGGGCCGCCGACGGCGCTTCCCTGAGGGTCACCGGCGGGTTCGTGGGCCGGATGGACCCGGGCGCAACCGTGGGATCGACGGGCGTGGGCGGCGGCTCGGGATGACGGAAGCTGCGGGTCCGTTGCCGGAGTCTCTCCAGGAACTCGGGAGAGACCTGGGGGGCGACGGCCTGCGTGGGGCTCGTAACCGGTCCGCTGGGAGCGATGGTCCCGGTCTGACACTGGGCCTCACCGGCCTGAGTCGGTGCGGGTGTCAACCCGAGAACGCAAACGGCGGCGATAAAGATCAAGATAAAGTGGGGACGCATTGTGAACCTCCGTGGATAGCGCGGGGGATGCGCAAGGAGATGGAGACAGTGCCGCATGGTGCAGCCATTATCGAAAATGGGACAAGAAAACTGCGGGCAGCCGAGTTTCGGTTGCGGCCTATTTCCTTATTCCACTGCTGGTGCCCGTTTGTCAATTAGTTCAATAGGAGACTTCAAACACTGACCGGGTG
>JASFRP010000305.1:0-5105 GCA_050114895.1 Gemmatimonadota bacterium | reverse complement strand
GTCCTCCAGCACAACTGGGCATACGGGCACCGAGGCACGGCCCTGAGAGGGAAGACCCTGTTCAACGTCATAACGACGGGGGGCCGTGAGGAGGCGTACCGCGCCGAAGGGCACAACCGCTTCACGATGCGAGAGCTCCTGGCCCCCGTCGAGCAGACGGCCAGGCTTTGCGGGATGGACTTCCTCCCCCCCTTCGTGGCCCACGGCACCCACCGGATGAGCGAAGAGGAGATGTCCCTTCACGCCCGGGACTACGTTCTCCTCCTCGACGCGATTCGAAAGGGTTCTTTCGACTTTGAGACGGCTCGAAGCGTCCAACGGCTGAACAAAGACCTCCAAGGACTGATAGGAGGCTAGGCAGGGCCATGCACGGACAAGGTTTCTTCTTCCAGGCCTTTGTTTACCTGACTGCAGCCGTTGTCGCCGTCCCCATTGCCAAGCGGATGGGTTTGGGGTCGGTACTCGGTTACCTCATTGCCGGCATGGTCATCGGGCCGTTCGGGCTCGGCTTGATCGGAGAGGAGGGGAAGGACGTCCTGGAGTTTGCCGAGTTCGGCGTAGTGATGATGCTGTTCTTGATCGGCCTCGAGCTTCAGCCGTCCCTTCTCTGGAGACTCCGGAAGCCCATCCTGGGCACCGGCGGACTTCAGGTCGGTGCAACCGCTGCGGTCATCACGCTTGTGGCGGTGGGGACAGGGTTGCCTTGGCAAGCCGGCCTGGCCGTGGGCCTTACCCTCTCGCTTTCGTCCACCGCCATCGTCCTCCAAACGCTCTCCGAGAGGGGTCTCATGAGGTCCGAAGGAGGCCAGACGGCCTTCTCGGTCCTCCTGTTTCAGGATGTCGCATTCGTACCCATGCTCGCCGCCTTTCCGCTTCTGGCCACCGGAATGACCGACCTCGGCCAGGGTTCGGTCAATGAGGCGACGGTGGCGGCCGGTTCCATGGGCTCCGTTCAGCGCGCGGGAGAGGCGGCGGGTCATGCCACAGCGTGGGCCGAAGGGCTTCCTGCCGGGTCTCAAACGCTCATGGTTCTCGGAGCGGTGGCCATCATCGTGCTCATGGGCCGGTACCTGGTTCGACCGGCCTTCCGGATCATCGCCGCCACCAATCTTCGAGAGCTATTCACCGCTGCAGCTCTCCTTCTCGTCATCGCCATTTCCCTCCTCATGACGCAGGTCGGCATGAGTCCGGCTTTGGGGGCTTTCCTCGGGGGAGTGGTCCTCGCCAACAGCGAATACCGCCACGAGCTGGAGGGAGACCTGGAGCCCTTCAAGGGTCTACTCCTGGCTGTCTTCTTCATCGCCGTGGGCGCGTCCGTGGATTTCGGACTGATTGGCCGGGATCCGGCCGTCGTCGCCCTCTTGGTCGGGGGTCTCATCCTCTTGAAGGCGCTGGTCCTGTTCTTCCTTGGCCGCGCCTTTCGGATGGGGCTCGACCAGAATCTCCTCTTTACCTTTGCCCTGGCCCAGGGGGGAGAGTTCGGGTTTGTCCTGTTCTCTTTCGCGGGACAGCTCAACGTTCTTCCGCCGGAGACCACCGGTCTGCTAATCGCCGTCGTGGCGACGACGATGGCCCTCACTCCGGTCTTGATGGTGCTGAACGAGCAAGTCTTCCAGCCCAGGATCGGCACCAAGGAGGTCGAGGAGACCACGGCCGATGCTATCGACGAAAAAGGAGAAGTGATCGTGGTTGGGTTCGGACGCCTGGGCAGCCTCACGGGTCGTTTTCTCAGGGCCAACGGGGTGAAGCCGACCGTCCTCGAACACGACTCGGACCGGGTCGAGACCCTTCGGGCTCTGGGGCTGAAGGTGTTCTACGGGGATGGTTCCAGGCACAACCTCTTGCGGGCCGCCGGTGCGGAGGACGCCAAACTCCTGATCTTGGCTATCGATGAACAAGACAAGATCCGGAAGGTATTGGATGCGGTGGAGACCCATTTCCCCCATCTGCAGGTCCTTGTTCGCGTGGCGGGACGTCCGGAGGCATACGAGCTACTGGACAGACGTGTCCATCACGTGTACCGGGAAGGAGTGGAAACCGCTCTCCGGATGGGCGTGGACGCCTTGCGTTTGCTGGGCCGCCCAGCACATCAAGCGCATCGGGCCAGTCGGACTTTTTTCCAACACGACGAGGATTCCGTCCGAGAGCTCGGGACCATGCGCCACGATCGGGCAGCTTATTTCTCTGCCGCTAGAGAGCGGATCAGCACACTCGAAGAGCTCATGTTGTCGGAACTCGAGACCGAAGGGGAAAACCGGGATGCCGGATGGGACACGGACACCCTGCTGGAAGAGTATGGCCAGCCTGATCCTTGAGACTACGAAGCCTTCGCTGGTGAGGTGATCCGGAGCAGTACGTACCCGGCCACTCCGCTCAGGAGGGATCCCGCGAGAATCCCCACTCGCTCCAAGCCGTGATAATCCCCGCCCCCCTGCTCGAAGGCGAGGGAGGCGATGAAGAGGCTCATGGTGAATCCCACTCCACAGAGGAGTGAGACCCCTTGGATCTGCTTCCAGCTCACGCCTCTGGGCAGTTCGGCCACCCGCAGGAGAACCGCAACGCCTGCCATCAGCATGACGCCGGCGTATTTCCCCACGAACAACCCACCCATCACCCCCAGTGCAACCGGGTGCAGAAGATTGGCAACGGTCAGACCTCCCAGCTGAACACCGGCGTTGGCGAGAGCGAACACCGGGAGTACCCCAAAAGCCACCCAGGGATGGAGCGTGTGCTCGAGGTGCATAAGGAGTGAAGGTCCTTCAACGTCCTCCATGGACTCGCCCTTGGTTTGGAGGGGAATGAACATCGCGGCAACGACCCCGGCGAGCGTGGCGTGGACTCCAGACTTCAGCACGGCCACCCAGAGGGGGATCCCCAGAAGCAGGTAGGCCGCAGGTCGCCTGACTCCTCTCCGGTTCAAGGCGAAGAGTCCCAAGACCAGCGCGGCAGCAACCAGGAGCGCTGTCAGGGAAAGCTCAGAGGAATAGAACAGCGCAATCACGGCGATGGCACCCAGGTCATCGAAAATCGCCACGCTCAGAAGGAATGCTTTGAGGGCTGCCGGGACCCTGGGGCCGAGCAGAGAGAGGATGCCGAGTGCGAAAGCGATGTCGGTGGCCGCCGGAATGGCCCAGCCCTTCATGGCTATTGGATCACCCCAATTCATCGCCGAGAAGACCAGGGCCGGAAAGACCATGCCACCAACGGCGGCGAATCCCGGCAGAAGCGCCTGTCGGATGCTGGAGAGATGGCCGTCCAGGACCTCCCGCTTGAGCTCGAGGCCCACGAGGAAGAAGAACACCGCCATCAGGCCGTCGTTGATCCAGAGGATGAGAGGCTTTTCGATACCGGCGGTTCCGAAACGAACCTCCAGGGGCACGTGCAAGAATCCCCTGTATGCCGGTCCAACGGGCGAGTTCGCAACGGCCAAGGCCACCACGGTGGCGGCCATGAGTACCAAGCCTCCAGCAGCCTCGAGGCGAAGAAACTCCCTCAGATGCTTCACTGTCTCCTCCTGCCTCCCTCGTTGATCATCCGGTCTCTGATTCTGTGTCGATCCTGATCTTCCGAAAAACACCCTTCAAACGGGAAGGGCGCCAGGTCGCGAGAACCTCTCTCCCGCGAAGTCCAGGAGGTTTTCACCTGGGAGACCCGGTTCTTTGCCACCCTTCATGGTCTCTTGACCAAGGAAGGGGGCCGCCTCGTGACGGCCCCCTAACCTTACTGAGTGGGATCTTGAAATCAATTTGGGAAGATTACCCGATCGATCACGTGGACGACGCCGTTTCTGGCTCCGATATCGGTCCCGACGATGATGGCGTCGTCGATGCGAGGATTCCCATCGCCATCCAGGGAAATGGTAGCGTCCGCTCCGTTCACCGTGGTCAGAGAGTTGGAAGCCAGGACGTCAGTTGCCATCAGGCTCCCTGGAACCACATGGTACGCCAGGATGGCGGCCAGGGCTGGCGGATCCGCCAAGAGCGCATTCAGGGCGTCAGGATCGATGGCCGCGAAAGCCTCGTCAGTGGGGGCGAAGACGGTGAAGGGCCCGTCCCCTTCCAGAGTAGCTCTCAGGCCGGCTGCCTCAACGGCTGCCAAGAGGGTAGTGAAGATTCCAGCGCCCTTCGCGGTCTGCAAGATGTCAGCAATGGGCTCAGGGAGTAGAACCTGGTCGATCACATGGATGATGCCATTTGAAGCTTCCACGTCAGCCCCGATGACGGAGGCGCCATCGACCATGACGGTAGCCCCGTCGAAGGAAAGTGAGACATCCTTGCCGTTCAGCGTCGGCGCAGAGGTCAGGCCGGCAACGTCGGCGGAGGTAAACTCTCCGGAGACGACGTGATAGGTCAGAACCCTGGCGAGTAGCTCGGGGTCGGAAATGAGGTCGTTCAGGACTTCGGCGTCGATGGATGCGAAGGCTTCGTCAGTCGGTGCGAACACGGTGAACGGGCCCACGCCCTCCAGAGCCGAGGTGAGGCCGGCAGCGTCCAGGGCCGCAAGAAGGGTATTGAACCCCCCCGCTTCTTGAGCGGTCTGAACGATGGTGGCCTTCTCTTCTTCCATGGCCATGGGATCATCGTCGTCATTGCAGGCCCCCAGGGCAAAAGCAAGGGGGAGGGCGAGGACGGCGAAGCTCCTTCTGATGTTCTTATTCATGATCTGGGTTCCTCTTTCCGGAGTCTTGTTTGATTTCCGCCACTGTATTGGTCTCGATTACATGTCAGGCAGGATCACCTTGTTGATGACGTGGATGACGCCGTTCGTGGTGTCGATGTCAGCAGTGGTGACCTGGGCGTCGTCGATCATGACCTTCCCGTCCCACACCTTGATATCCACGTCCTGGCCATTGACCGTCGTGGCAGAGTTGAGCCCGACCACGTCCTCGGCCATGACTTTGCCAGCAACCACATGGTAGGTGAGGACCGCAGTGAGAGCCTCCTTATCGGCCAGCAAAGCGTCGAGCTGATCGGCAGGGATCTGGGCGAAGGCTTCGTCCGTGGGCGCGAAAACGGTGAACGGTCCCTCCCCAGAGAGCGTTTCTACCAGCCCGGCGGCCTTAACGGCGGCCACGAGGGTGTTGAAGGACCCGGCGGCCACGGCCG
>JASFRP010000304.1:0-5150 GCA_050114895.1 Gemmatimonadota bacterium | reverse complement strand
TCTTGCCCGGGGACTGAAGGCGGTGGGGGCGGGCCTGGCCCTGGGCCTGTGCATAGCCTTCTTCGCCGCCGATCTCCTGGCGGACCTGCTCTGGGGGATCGGGCCCACAGACCCGCCGACCTATGTTGCCTGTGCCGCGGGCGTGCTCCTCGCCGGACTCGCCGCATCCTCCGTATCGACCCGCAGGGCCATGGGCGTCGATCCCGTGGAAGCCCTTAGGCGGGAGTAGGGGTCTTGGGAAGTGCTCGCGGGCCGGCGGCGGGAGGCTTCCAGATCGTCCTCTCATCACGGCGGCAGGCCAACGTTTGTCTCCTCTCGTGCCTCTATTAGGATGATGTTGGGCACAGAGCCCAGGCGGGGGTCGGGCATGGAACCCGCTCCGAGGTCCTGTCCACAGAGGAGGACCCATGAGGTTCGCAGGGTACGTGTGCGCCTTCGCCCTGGTGGCGGGGATCGCGGGCGTCAGCGTGCGGGCCCGGTCCCAGCCCCCACCGCCTCCGGGTCTCTCCGAACCACCCTCCGTCCTCCCCGCGCCCGAAACCCTGGTGGAGGATGGGGCGGGGCTCGTCCAGGAGCGCGCCCGTCCGCCCGAGGCCACCCGACAGGTTGCCCGGAGGAGGAGACGAAACCGATACCCAGGGCCCATTCCCACCCCCTCCGAGTGGGAGCCTCCGGCGGGGCCCGTGCGCATCGGCCTTCAGGTGGGTCACTGGAAGGCCGACGAAGCCCCCCCGGAGCTCTCCGGCCTCCGGGACAACGGCACGCGTTGGGAAGGCACGCTGGAGTGGGAGGCGACCATGGAGATTGCCCAACGCGCAGGCGCCCTGCTGGAGGAGCTGGGCTACGAGGTGGACCTTCTCCCGGCGGTGGTACCCCCCAGCTACCGGGCCCATCTCTTTATCTCCATCCACGCTGACGGGAGCACCGACCCGAGGACCTCCGGCTACCGGGTGGCTGCCCCCAGGCGGGATGCCACCGGACGAGCTTCCCGCTTCGTGGATCTGCTCCAGAAGAGCTACGGAGAGGAGACGGGGCTGACGCGCATCCCCACCGTCACCCGCCGTATGCAGAACTACTACGCCTTCAACTTCCGCCGTTATGAGCACGCCCTCCATCCCATGACCATCGGGGTCATCATGGAGACCGGGTTTCTGACGAGCCCCCGGGACCGGCGGGTGATCGTCGACGACCCGGAGCGTGCGGCCCGGGGGATCGTGGAGGCCGTGAAGGCCTTCCCGGAGACGCCCCCACCAGAAAAGCATGGCTCCGGATAGGGCGAGGGGGCAGGGGTTGTCGTGGGGCTGGGACCCGCCCCGCTACGTCGCCGCCAGGCTCCCTTCATGACCGACTCAACCATCTACACCTTCGACTGGCAGCTCAGGGAGCACGCTGGCGTGGTCGGCCTCCTGGTCCGCGAGAGATTCCAGTCCGGAGTGTGGCGGATGATTCGCTGGCTGGTGGTCGTCATCCTCGCTCTCGCGACCATCGCAACTCTCGCGAGCCTTCTCCTCCATGACTACTCCTCAGCCGCCCGTCTTGGACCTCTGGTGGTTCTGGTGGGAGGCGCCACCTTCTGGTTCGAGCAATGGACCGGGTTGATTCGAGCCTGGCAGGTTCAGCGGATGGATCCGGCGGTTCGCCACCCAATCTCCCACGCGCTGGAGGAGTCGGGTCTCCACATCATCACCAGGGCCGCGGAGACCCGTCTGGATTGGGGCGGCCTTCACCGGGTACGGGAGACGCCCGGCTTCTTCATGTTCTACTATAGCGAGCGAATCGCCTACTATCTGCCGAAACGGGTGGTCGGGACTGAGGCCGAAGTGGCCAATCTTCGGACCCTGATCCGAGGGTGGCTTCCTCCGGACGTGCCCTTTCAGGAAGGATAGGGGGTCCTTTCCCCGAGTGTCCGCTCACGGGCGGTTCCCTCTCCTCACCCGCCTGCGAGAGCAGCCTCGATACTCAGGGGTGATTCGACTTGCACACCCGGGCGCCTTCATCTTTCTGGCCTGCCGGCCCGGGGCAGACCTACCTTTGAGATAGATCCTCAGGAAACGCCCGCTCCTGGCCGAGGCCTCGCCATGAAGATCCGAACCTCCGCTTTCCTACCCGCTCTCATGGTTGTGGGCCTGGCCCCGTCGGCGGACGCCCAGGTCTCCCAGGTGTCCAGCCCACTGGCGGATATCCCGGTGCGCGAGGTGACCGTCTTCAAGGACGGGCACGCCTTCGTCCTCCACAGTGGGACACTTGCGGTGAACCCCGGCGGGACCGTGGTTCTGGACTACCTGCCCAATCCGGTGATTGGAACGTTCTGGCCCTTCTCGGCGGACGAGAACGTGAACCTCCAATCCGTCGTGGCGAGTCGGCACAAGGTCTGGGTCGACCGGACCGCCATCAGTCTGAGGGACCTCATCGAAGCCAACGTGGGGAGCGCCGTCACCGTCAGGGAGGCAAGTGGCGCCGAAATCCTGGAGTATCCGGCCACGATCATGGACGTCCCGGCCCAGAGCGGGGAGGAGCAGGAAGCGCTGGATCCGTCCAATTCCGGCGAGAAGGTGAGCGTGAAAGGGGACATCGTCCTGTTGGACACCGACGCCGGAGTGAAGGTGGTAGCCATCGACCGTATCCTGGGAATCAGCTTCCCGGAGTCCTACCAAGGGCTCCTCTCCCGGGAAGAGTTTCGGGGAACGTTGACCCTGGCGCTCGAGTGGTCTGCTGGTGCAGCCCGGCGGGAAGCAGACGTGGGTCTCCTCTACCTTCAAAAGGGGATCCGCTGGATCCCGAATTACAAGGTCGATATCGACGGTGTGGGCCGGGCTCGGGTGAGGCTCCAGGCCACGTTGGTGAACGAGCTCGCAGACCTGGAGGACGTCACGGCCCATCTGGTCATCGGGGTCCCACGGTTCGTCTTCCAGGGCACGCCCGACCCAATTGCCATCCAGGAAGCTGCCGCTCAACTCTCGCAGTACTTCCGCCGGGACAGCCAGACGGCTCTCGGGTTTTCCAACGCTATCATGACCCAGGCGCCCATGATGGAGGGAGAGCTCAGGCAGGCGCCCTCCCCTTCGGGGGGTGGGGCCGGACCGGAGGTGGTGGGAGGTGCGGAAAACGAGGATCTCTTCGTCTTCACGGTGGAGCACGTGACACTGAAGAAGGGCCAGAGGATGGTCCTTCCCGTGGCGGAGTACGAGATGGCCTACAAGGATGTCTTCGCCCTCGCCATCCCCTTCACGCCGCCCCCGGAGGTCTGGAGGAACTTCAACACCGGCCGGCAAACGGAGATGGCGCAGATCCTCGCCGCCCCCCGGGTCATGCACAGGGTTCGCCTCACCAACGAGAGCGAACATCCACTCACCACCGCCCCGGCCCTCATTCTAGCCGAGGGTCGCCTCCTGGCGCAGGGCCTCATGCGGTACGCGGCCCCCGGAGCAGACACCGATCTCGAGATCACCCAGGCGGTGGACATCCAGGTGAAGAAGAAGGACAACGAGACGGGACGAGTTCCCAACGCCACCATCTGGCAGGGGGATCAATACGGGCGGGTGGATCTGGCAGGCACCATCACCCTCACGAGCTACCGGGACGCACCCGTAACCGTGGAAGTCGTCCGTCATGTCCTGGGCAACGTGGTCTCAGCCGAACGCAACGGCGAGATCGAGATGGTCAATCTCTTCGAAGACCCCTCTTTCGCCGAGGGTCCCGGGCCCTTTCCCACCTGGTGGGGTTGGTTCTCCTGGCCGTGGTGGTGGCACCACTTCAACAGCGTGGGAAGGATTACCTGGACCGTGGACCTACGGCCGGCGGAGCCCATGGAGTTGGCCTACGCCTGGAACTACTTCTGGCGGTGACGGAGTCCGGCGAGACGGGCACGGCTTCCCGGCCGGGGCCTTTCGTGGCCGTAAGGTGAGTGGACTCCCTGAGGATTGGTCCCGGCCTGGCACCTGGCGCTCCGCACTCCCCTCCGGAGCCTACCCTCCCGCCACCTCCGTGACCGCCCGGTAAAGGAACCGCACGAAGAGCCCGACGCCCTCCACCGGCGTGCGCTCGTCGTTCCCGTGGGCCCGGGACCCCGTGGCCTCGTCGGTGACGCTACCGATGCCGTATGCCTTCACGCCTCTTGCCCGGAGCTGGGCCGAGTCGGTGGCGCCCGTAAGCATGGTGGGTACTACCAGCCCCCCCGGGAACACGGATTCCTGCGCCACTTCCAGTGCCCGGAACAGGTCTGAGTCCATGGGCATGGGCGGGCTGGAAGGGCGCCCCCGTCCCGGAGGCACGATCTCCACGGCGGGGTCGTCTATGATCCGGGTCAGCTCCGACACCAGCCAGACTGGGTCGTCCTCGGGAAGCGCGCGGATATCGAGGCGTACAGACGCTTCGGCGGGAATCACGTTGGAACGGAAACCGCCCTCGATGATTGTGGGGGAGATGGAGGTCCGGAGCATGGAGTTCGCGGTGAAGTCGGTGAGTCGCAGCCTCTCCTGCACCTCCGCCGTGCGGGACGGGTTCTCCAGGTTGCGGTAGAGATCCGCCCGCTCGGGCTCCACCACTTCCGCCATACGCCGAAAGTACTCCCGAGTGGTCTCACTGAGCTTCATGGGGTATTGCCAACTACCGAACTTGGCCACGGCGGCGGCCAGGTGGATGATGGGATTGTCCGGCAAGGGCCGGGACCCGTGGCCCGAGGTGCCGTGGGCGATGAGGCGCATCCCCCTCGAGACCTTTTCCGTGGTAGCCACCGACACCACCCAACGGTCGTTCTGCTGGATGATGCTCCCTCCCTCGTTGAGGGCGAACTCGGCATCGATCTCCGGGAAGTGCTCGTCGATCATGTACTGCACTCCCAGCTGCGGGCTTCCCTCCTCCCCGGCTTCCGCCATGAGGATCACATCCCGGTCCAGCTCCATACCCGATCGGTGGAGCATGAGAAACACTTCCAGTGCCACGGCCACCATCCCCTTGTCGTCCTGAGACCCCCGGCCGTAGAGGTACCCGTCCTTTATGACGGCGCCGAAGGGCTCCTCAGTCCAGGCTTCGGGCTCCACACCCACCACGTCCAGGTGGCCCATGAGGAGGATCGGGCGCTTGGATCCGTTCCCTTTCAGGCGGGCCACCAGGTTCCCGCGCCCAGGTTCCCGCTCGTAGATCTGGGACTC
>JASFRP010000303.1:0-5152 GCA_050114895.1 Gemmatimonadota bacterium | reverse complement strand
TCAGCGCGTACCTGACCTATCTGGAGGCCTACGTGATCCATGCCTGGTGCCAGTGGTGCGTGAGCTCCGCCATCATCATGGCTCTGGCCTTCCTGGTATCGCTTCCGGAGCTGAGGCGAACGCGAGGTGATTCGTGAGCGGAAAACGGGTGACCATCCGCATCCTCTTTGCGGACGAGGGTACCTTCCATCATGAAGACATGGAGCTTCCCACCTCCGTCATCGAGGAGTATGACCGTCTGATCGATGGGCTCAGAGAGGATCCCGGGGTCCTGAAACGGGTGCACCTGGACCTCCGGCGGCTCGTGGCGGCGTGGGTGGAGGACGCTGAGTAGGAAGCCTCCATTAACGGGCCCTCCCGGACCGAGGGGGGAGCGCCGGTCATTCCCGGGTCGATTCCAGCGCTGCTCTAGCCCGTGTCAGCGTCCATTCCCGAACCACGGGTGGCGGCCACTTTCCCACCTTGAAGCGGCTCTCGATCCATCGGACCTCTTCCCAGGCGCGACGAGCTGTTTCGGAGGAGACCCATCCCCGACCGAGGGCCTCCTCCAGCTGATCCTCATCCAGGATCTCCAGCCGTCCACCGGGATCGATCCAGATATCCAGGAAGAGGTCCGTGGTGTGCCACGTGTGATCCCTTCCCAGCAAGGGCGGCGTGAGGATGTTGGCATAGATCCCCGTGAAGGAGCCGTCGGCACGGTGGAATCGTCCGATGTCGTGCCAGAGGCCGGGAAAGGTGAACCAGACCGCATCCGACCCTGCCTCGAGGGCCACCTTTCCGCGAATTCGTATGGGTGGATCGAAGTGGACGTTCTGGGCGAGGGTGACCTTCACCTCCGGCCCGTCCAGGACCAGGCGCTGATGGAATACCTCCTTGCGGTCCGGAGGGCGGAGGTAGTGGATGTGGACGAGGGCGGGTGGTGTCACCGGGTCTCGGGAAGGATCGGCTCGATGAAGATGTCCAGGACTCCTCCGCACACGGAGCCGCTCCAGGAAAGCGGATCGTCCGTCAGGTCCACCCTCACCATGCGGGGAAGGCCTTCTTCAATGGCTTCCCTGGCAGCCTGGATCACTTCGGCCTCACCGCACCCGCCCCCGACGGTGCCCACCAGGCCCCGGACCGGATCGATGAGCATTCTCGCCCCGTTCTTCCGCGGGGTGGATCCGCGAGTGGCCACCACCGTGGCCATGGCGCAAGGCCTTTTCCCCTCATGCGCCTCCAGGATGGCCCTGTAGACGGCCTGGGCTTCGTCTTCCGTCATTCGTGTTCTTTCGAGCTCTGGTGTGGATGATGGGTGCCGGAATCCCCGGGCTCCATCTGGCCGGGTCCCGCCCCGCCTCCCCTGTCGGATGGGTGGAATCGGTCCAGGATGTGCTCCAACTCGCTCAGGGGTCTCCCGGTTCCGCCCCGCCAGTGGTGCACCAGCTCCGCCGCCACGCTGACGGCGATCTCTCCGGGGGTCTCGCTCCCGAGATCCAGACCGATGGGGGCGTGAACCGCTTCCAGCTTTTCCCTCGGGATCCCCTCGGTGAGGAGTGCGTCGAAGGTGGCTCTCACTCTTCTCCTGCTCCCGATCATTCCCACATACCCGGGGAGGGCGTCTTGCATGAGCACGTTTCGTAGACACTCATAGTCGTACTTGTGTCCTCTCGTGACCAGGACAACGTGACTCCACCGATGGAGAGGGATGCCCGCGAAGGGGTCGGAAAAATCGACTTCCCTGACGGTCTCTGCCTCGGGAAAGCGCTCCCTGGTGGCGAATTGGGGACGGTCGTCCAGCACGGTGACCCTGAGGCCCAGAAGGGCGCCGAGGGTGCAGAGGGGTTGGGCCACGTGTCCGGCTCCCACGATCACCATCTCCCACGGAGGATGGTGGAGCTCCAGGAAGACCTGAATATCCGTGCCCCCCCGCGAGGAGAGGGCGTAGGTACCGGGGAGGAGTTGGGGATCTCCCCCTAGAGCCCTGCGAGCCAGGGCCACAGCCTCGTTGTCGGCCTGGACGTCCCAGAGAGTCCCGTGATTCCGGGGTCCCGCCACCAGGATCCGACTCCCGATCCTGGATGGGTCCGGGTGGGTGAGGGCCACTACCATTGCCGCGTTCTCTCCGTCCTGCAGGGCCTCCAGAAGCAGGGCCGAGAGGTGGGGAAGGTCGAGTCCGGTCGGTTCAGCCATGTCCGTCGAGTCGGGAGAAGTGATGCCGGTAATCGGTTGGAGTGTCGACGTCGACGAGAATTCCCGGGTCGTCCACCGGGATCTCGAGCCGTTGCGTAAGATAGCGCTGAATCACGCTCCGAGCTCCGTTCGGCAGTCCGTCCTCCAGGAGCTCGGGGAAGAGGTCACGGTGAAAGACGACGGGATGCCCTCGCCGACCCTCGTAGGTAGGTGCGATGATCGGTGCGGCTTCCCGGGCGAAGGCTGTAAGGAGGGCCAGGACGGTTCCCGGAAGGAAGAGCGGGTGATCCACTGGGCAGAAGAGGACGGCGGACGCATCGGCGGGGACCGCTCTGATCCCCGCCTGGAGGGAGGAAATGGGGCCCGAGGTGGGATCGGGGTTTTGAATGACGAGTGCACCGCCGGCCCGGGCCTCCCTGCCGACAGTCCCTTCCATGTCCCTCACGACTACGATGAGGGGGTCCGCCCCTCCACCCCTGAGCGAGGTGAGAGTCCTGGCCAGGAAGGTGCGGCCCCCTGCGTCCAGGAGGGGCTTGCTGGTCCCCATCCGGGAGGAGAGTCCCGCGGCGGCCACAATGGCTGGCAAGGGATGCGCCATAGACTGAAAGAGACGGCGGCCCCCGGAGCCGTGCAAGCCGACTCCGGGGACCGTCCGGCGCTGGAGGGGATCCGTCCCCTGTTGGCTACCGCCCGGTGGACGGCTACGCCGGAGGTCTCCCGCTAGAGCTTCGGCCTCTCCACTGCGGTGGAAGCGTTGAGCTGAACCTGTACCGGCGCGTTCCGCTCCACCGTGATGGGGATGTTCCAGTAGAGCTCGGAAAACGGAAGGTCTTGCCGGGCGGATACCCACCACTGTCCGGGGGGCAACTCAAGCCCTGCCATGCCGTCCGCGTCTGTGGTGTCGGCCAGGATCTCCCTTCCGACCTCGCGGAGCTTCATCGCGAAGACGGTGCCGACGTCGGCGAAGGCCTCGTCGGCCCACTCCTCCTGGACGAGGCGCATGGAGTCTGCCCGCTGGCTGTAGCCCTCGAACATGTCCGTGTACTCGGCAAAAGCCTGATCCTTGCGCCGTTCAGCTCTGTCGACCTGGGCCTCCACGTCCTGGAACTCCCGGTAGAGGGCCACGTACTGGGCCTCTCCCCGGGCCAGACCTTCCATCTCGTCGGTGATCTCCTGGAGTCGGGCTCGGCCCTGTCCCCAGACCTGCTCCGCCGAACGCCACTCCTCCTGGGCGACGGAGATGGCCTCCTGGGCAGCCAGGAGGTCGTCGGGGATGGTGGGCTCGGGAGTGGGGAACGCCTCCGTAAGGGAATCGAAGACCAGATCCCGGTCGAAGGGAAGCAACTGGACTTCCATGTCGGCGATGGGCCGAACCACCATTCCCTCGCCCTCGGGGTTGGGGACCTCGACTTCTGCACTGATGACAACCTGCCCCTGACCGCATGCCACGGTGAGCATCGAACCGAGAAGGACGACTGCGTGCCAGCTACGCCTCATAAGACACTCCGATTGTTACACTGTGGTTTAAGGGCCAGAAGGTAAGGATTCCCGGTGCCGGCATCAAGCTCTCTTCGGGAAATCGGGTGTTCGGGTGGGGTGTCCTGGAGCGTGTGTCTCCTCAGGGGAGAACGGTGCCGATCACGTAGTTGAGGGGGTCCACCGGCTTGCCATCCACGCGGACCTCATAGTGGAGATGGGAGGAAGTCGAGATTCCGGTGCTTCCCACCTGGCCGATGACCTCGCCCCGAGACACCTCCTGGCCTTTGCGAACCAGGAGCTTCGAGGCATGTCCGTATCGGGTCACGTAACCGAAGCCGTGATCGATCTCCACCATATTCCCGAGGCCGGCCATCCAACCCGCGAAGGTGACCACACCTTTCGCCGCAGCCAGGATTGGAGTGCCGAAGGGGGCGGAGATGTCAATCCCCTCGTGAGGAAGGGCCTCATGGTAGATGGGGTGGACTCTGGATGCCGAGAACCGGCTGCTGAGAACTCCGGCCGCTGGAAGGATGGATGGAGTGGACTGCAGGAGCTCGTTGTGCGCCGTGAGGCTGTCCGAAGCCTCCGCGAGACTCTCGGACAGGAGGCGGGCCCTCCGCTCCAGGGCGTTCAGGTCGTACTCCACCGCGAAGGCAGCCTTGCTCATCACCGAATCCCAGCTCCAGAGGGGATGTGATTCGGGCAGCGCCATCCCGGGCCCACCGATCCCCACCTCCAGGATCTCCTCGTCCGTGGCGTCGAGTCCGGCCAGAAGCCGTACGCGGCTGTCCTCCTCGCTCAGCTTGCCGAGCGTGGCCTCGAGGTTGTTCACCTCGAGACGGAAGTTGTCCAGCTCCTGGGAGAGCACATGGTTCTCGGCAGCCAGGTGCTGGGCCTGGACAAAGGCGGCTCCATTGAATGCCAGGAGTGCGGCAAGAGCGACGAACACCAGCGCAAACAGGGACACCCCCCCCACCACCATTCGAATCACCCTGGGAGAGACGGTGATCTGGCGAATCCCGTTCTGGTCGTCGCCAAGGAGGAGAAGGGTCCACTTCTTTTCGGTCATTCGTATCGGGCCAAGGTTACCTTCACAAACATGCCGCCCTCCCGGGAGGGCGGTTTCGTAGGTCTGTCGGCGAACAGACTCTCTATATTAACGGTAAGAACCTAGAGGCAGAATCGAAACCCTGTCAACCAGTCCAGGGAATCCGGAATTCCCCTTCCCCGGCGGGTGGGTCTGGGGCGCCCGGAGGGTTGCCCGGCGACCTGGTCCGCCACTCAGAGGGCCCGTTCCTGGAGATCCGGGCGGGGAAAGAGGGGGGCTCCTCGAGTAACGCTGAGGCCCACCATTTCAGTTGAGAGGCACCCGTCGAGGGTGGGTACCCCTTCTGCACCCAGGTACCCCGCCAATTCCTCCATCTTCGCCGGCATGATGGGATGGAGGAGGGTAGCCAGGACCAGCAGGGCGCGGGCAAGGGACGACAGGGTGGCATCCAAC
>JASFRP010000302.1:0-5156 GCA_050114895.1 Gemmatimonadota bacterium | reverse complement strand
GGCCGGGCCCTGAGCGACAGATCCACGGAACCGCTCCCATTCGGCATCAGCGCCCAGATGGCCAGACCGGAATCCTCGGCACCAAGGCTCCCCCGAATCCGGGCGCTGTCCCCTCGGATTCCACGGACCATCCAGTGACCAAGATCGAGAGATCCGGAGAGGGAGCGCCCTCCTGCGGGGCCCGTCAGATGGAATTCCCCGGAACCTGGGCCAACCGCCATGTTCGTGACCCCCAGCGCCCGGGCGAGGGGTGAAGGGTCCAGGAGGGTAACCACAACCCTCAGGTCTGATCCCGCCCCCGCCTCACCAGCGGTTCCGACAGCCATGCGTCCCGCTCCGTCGGCTCTCAAAAGCTCCGACCTGACGGAGAGCGTGTCCAACAACAGCACCGATGTCCCCACCGAACCCTCGAGGGTGAGGGTGTCGATGGCGGAATCCTCTATCCTGCCTCGAAGGGCCGTCGAAAACCTGAGATCGTCTTCGACTGACCAGGCCAGGCTCAGCTTTCCCCCGACTCCCATGGATCCTTCGGTTCGGCCAAGAAACCCTGCCAGGTCGGCCATATCCAGCTCTGCGGCCGCCGTCAGGCTGTCCAACCCCGTCACCCCGTAGGCATCGGCCGAAAGGCTGAACCACCCGTCCCCGGTCCGGATTCGCCCCGTGGCGACGCCCTTACCGTCCCGGGCCTCGAGAGTGAGGCGCCCCTCCTCCAGAGCTCCCCGGTTCAGCGTGGAAGGATGAAGGAGGACATGCCCCGTGGCCGTCAATTCCCGGCTGGATCCTCCGGTTCCGGAGATTCCCAGGTCCAGGTTCAGGTCCGACCGCAGGCCGTCCCGCGCCAGGAATGCACCCAGGTTCAAGCCTCTGACCTGCCCCTCGTCGAGACGAAAACCGATGGGGTGCGCGAAGGGTTCGAGTCCTCCTCGCAGACGAAGGGCGCCGTCGGGGGAGGTGAGGCGTCCGGAGACCTGCACTTCACCCCGGGCGAGGCTCAGCATCATTTCGCCGGAATCCAGGCTGGCGTCTAGGATATGAGACGGAAACAGGGTGATCTGTCCCAATCCCTCCCCCCTCCCGAGATCAAAGCCGTCCAGGCGACCGCGGGCCGTGCCGTGGAGATCGGAAAGGGGCCCCCCCACGGATGCCAGGTTCACACCCGTGAACGAGAGGGTGTCCATGGTCACGAAAGGGTGGGGACCGAAGGGCTCCGCCCGAAGGTCGGCGTGGATCTGCCCTCCGTGTGGCCGGACGTCTGACCCGCTCCGGGTATGGAGGGTGTCCCCGAGTTCCGAGAGGGCCCCACTCTCGCCGGGGATCGGTTCTCCCCCTCCGGCCTTCCCCAACCAACCGTCCACGACTGCTCGGAGATTGCCTCCTTCCATGCTGGGCGTGATCACTGCGCTGTCCACCACCAGCCTACCGACCCGGGACCGATCCAATCGAAGATTGGCTTCCGCACGCAGGGTTTCGAGATCGAATCCCGCGCCTGACAGGGAGAGCCGTCCATTCACCCGGCTTTCGACCGTGTCGCCGAGGAGGCGAAGGACGTCCACCTCCACGATCTCCAGTCGCGGAACCGAGAAGTGCAGGGTGCGGTGTCTCTCTCCGCCGGTTCCAGGCCCGTCCCGCCATTCCACCTGCCCGGCACCCTCCAACCGTCCCGATCCCAGGGGCTGGGCGATCTCGAATCCGCCGGAGCCATCTTCCCAGGAGAGTGCCAGAGTCCCACCCTCCAGCGGCGTCTCCCCACACCACCCTGCAAGGATCTCCAGGGAGAGACCGCCAACAGCGGAGATCGGAGAGAAGTCCCTGGTCCTCATGGAAAACCCGGTCTCCACCCCCCGGAGGCCCAACCGTTCCAGAGGATTCTCATCCTCGGCAGAGCCGGGGTCATTCCGGCCGGATGCATCCTGACTGAAAGACCCTCTGACCTCCACGGTCCCCTCGGGCGTGAAGGGCCGGCCCTCCAACGTGAAGCGGACAGCACCAACCCCCTCCACTCCTCCCTCAACCGCGACCCTGGCATCCCCGTCCACCAGGCCTCCGATGGCCTCCAGGGGCCGAAGGACCCGGTTCCCTATCCGGAGCCCTCGAACCTGGGCGGAAACGTCCCCGGTGAGGAGCTCTCGGTCGTCCCCGGCCAGCCCCACCGACAACAGCCCACTCACCCTCCCACCCAGGGACCCTTCCCCCAGGAGGCTTTCCAACCGAATGCTGTCGGCCTTGAGCTCGATCCGGTACTCTAGCGGACCGGAGGAGAGGGAGGGGCTCAGCACGCCCTCCGCCTCCAGGATGCCTCCGTCGGAGAAAGTCCCTTTCCCGGAGACACCCACCCGCGACGATCGCCCCTCCAATCGGAGGTCAATCTGAGCCGTGACGTCCGGATCGAGGGTCCGGAGGAAGCCGGACAGGTCCCGGAAGGCCAGCGGGTCGGCCGCGAAGCGGAAATCGGCCTCCTGCATCTCCCCGCCTTCTCCGCCGGGGAGGAGGAAGCTGCCCTCCGCAGAAACGTCGCTCACACCGGAGCGCAGCGTCAGTCGGGGAATCTCGACCCGTCGATCCTCGAGGCGGACCGTTCCTTCCAGCAGGACCCGGTCCATGACTTCCCCAGGAGGAAGAAACCGGACATGGAGGGAATCAAGCCTCGCCGATAGCGGTCCGCCTCCCGCCTCGATACCGGAAAGGACGAACCCCACGTCTTCCAGCTCGAGACGATCCGGGTCCCGCCCCCCTGGCGCGGAGAAGAAATTCACCCGCACCGCGGCTCCCCGAACCCGGATGGGTCCGGACCGGACCGCGAGCCCTCCGTCCGCCGGGTCGTCCCTCGAGTGTTGAAAGGGGGCAAGGAAATTCCAGGTCGAATCGGGTCCCTGGGTGACCGCCCCCCGGAGGCCGGCGACCACGACCTCCCTCAGCTCCACTCTTCGAACCAACAGTGGAAGCAACCGGAACCGGACGGCGAGCGTATCCAGTGCAAGGCGAGGAACCCCGATTTGCTGCTCCCCCACGGGGACCAGATTCACCCCGACCAGATGGAGACTCCGGATCCAGGAGCCGCTCACCCGATCCACGGTAAGGCGGGTGTGGGGGTAGGGATTGAATCGTCCGGCGAGCCCGTTTACGGCCCAGGTGGAGAAGCGAGCGGACTGAAGGGCTCCCAGGAGGAGCAGGCCCAACACGAATCCGGCAGAGATCAGGAGAAGGACAACTCTCCGCCCTCGCTGGAGTCGCCCCCGGGTCGGTATCTCTTCTCGACCTCCATCCGCGACATCGGGGACCGAACCCGTCACTTCAGTGGACTCCCCGGCGGCCCACCGGTTTTGAGGCCGAGAACTGCGCGGCGCGAGCCGGCGATCGGGCCCGCAGCCGTTTCTGCAACTCCTCCACGGTCCCCTCCTGGGACCCTCGGATCTGGCCCGGTCCCGCCCAGCGCTCCAGTCGTCCCAGCTTCCCGGCCCGGACGTAGTTGATGTAGTGCAACGCCATCCCTCCCGGGACCCTCACGAACGTCTTCAGGCTCTCCTTGAAGAACACGGTCTGGAACGGATTCCTCCCTTCATTGAAGACCACCTGGGAGTGCTGGGCCGCTACCTGATCCCCGAAATATTCTCTCGTCCGGTTGCACACCCGCGTTGGATCCACCAGGGACAGGACCCCTTTCGTCTCCATGCACTGGCCCTCCTGGTCCTCCCACATCTCTTTGATACGCCCTTCTGCGGCCATCCGGAACTCGGGGCTGACGTAGAGGCGAAGCACTTCCGCAGGGTCCGTGACGTCGGTCTCCAGGCACGCCACCATCTCCGTTCGAATGACGCTGTTCTCGAATTCACCCCAGGCCTCCCTCTCCTCCTTCACTCCCCGAGGTACCGAAAGAGAGTCGAGCTCTCCAATGGACACCTCCACGAACGGGTTGCATTCCCCGCTCTGCAGAAGAGCCACCTGCCCCTCAGCCGAGGAGAACACCCTCGAGCGGATGTCCCGGATGAAGGCCCCGGTCTGCGCGTCGTTGAGCGTTCTTCCACCTTCGTGGAAACGAAGCAGCTCCCTTGTGATCCTCGGGTCCAGATCCATGGATCTCCCCCACTCTGCCAGGGACCCCGCGGTGGTAACCTGCCCGGCAGCAGAGGCGACCCAGATCAGCGGAAGGGTCACCAGGAACATCCCCCGTGTCCTCATGGTCCGTGCTCCTCAGCACGGTGTGGCTGGGAGGCGGCGGGGGAGCGATGCCCAGAGACTTCCAACCAGACGAACCTCCCATGGTGGTCGGAGGAATAGCGGTCCTCGATGCGCCGATAACTTCCAGGGATCAGGCGCGGCGACAGCTCGCCGGTCCCATCCGCGTCCGCGGCCGCCTTGAAGAAGATGTGATCAGTGGGAAAGGGGCCCCTGGTGGACTGACCGTCCCAGGGGGGCGATTCGGGAAAGGTCCGCCGGAGCATCTTGAGGGCCGATTCCCGTCCGGACCAGGTGTTGAAATCGCCGCCCACCAATACCGGAGCTCGGCGTTGTTCGGCGCCTGCGATCCGGTCGAGGACATCGATGAGGCCCGCGACCTGGCGAACCCGGGTCTGATTCCCGGTGAGGATCACCCGGTGAAGAGTGGAAGTGACTTCGACGTGGGCCGTTACCACCCTCAACCACGCCCCCCCCGGGCCCGGAATCGTCGCCGCCAATGACACTTTCCGTTCCGTCTCGAAGGGATGCTCGACGGCCACAATGTCCAAAAGAGGAAGTGAAGCCAGGATAGCGTTTCCCTTGTCGTGGCGGGTCTCCCCCGGAGCATCGACGCCACTTCGGCTGGACGGCACGTACACCAGAGCCAACCCGCACCGAGCCGCCGTCTCCACCACGTCGGGATCCCCCTCGGGATGTGGATCGTGCTCGCTCCTCCGGGCCGCAAGGGCAGGATCGATCACGGGCGGCAGGTCAGCGGAGCGGCGAAATGCCTCCTGGAGGAGGACCACGACATGAGGATACCGGGAGCTCGAGCGGCTGGCGGCCCCCCTGCACACGATTCCCGCTTCCTCCTGCAGGAAGGAGAGGAGATCTCCTCCACCCACGGCCATGTTCCAGCTGAACACGGCGAGGCTGTCGCCGGCCCGCAGGGCCTCGAAGGCCGCCGCCGGAGCCCTTACGGTTACGGGTGGGCCGACGGT
>JASFRP010000301.1:0-5164 GCA_050114895.1 Gemmatimonadota bacterium | reverse complement strand
AAGCTCCCCGGAATTCAGGTAGGTCCGGGTGAAGGCTTCGTTCAGGTGGTGGACCGGGCGTTCGGGGACCGGACTGCCATGGCCGTGGGGGGAGCCGATCCGGAGGGCCTGGGGGCCGCCACCGACTGGCTAGCCCGAAGCGTTCCGTACCTCTGGAGCCATGGGAAGGGAGAGTACCGCCTCGCGGACGCGGAGACGGAGATCCGGCGTTTTCTTCAGGCCCGGGACGCCGCGGGGCAGGTGGCGCTGGCCCTGACCAAGCTGGACGCATGGATGGAGCGGATGGCGGCGGACCCCCCCGACCGGGTGGAGGTGGAGCTGGCGGCGTTGGAGGTGCCGGCCGGTTTGGAGGAAGTCGTGGCCGGGGTGGTGCGGAACCGGTTTCCCAACGTCCCGGTCGATGTGAGCACGTGGCCCACGGGGTTCGGAGTGGGAGACACCGTGTTCGTGCACGACTGGGAGATCCCCTGGGAGGTGGAGGACGCCCGGCGCATCCTCTCCGAGGAAGTCTATGAGAGGGTCGAACCCGGGCGCACCGCCGAGGTCGAGCTTCGAGTGAGCGAATCGCCGGAGATCCGGGCCTCCCTGGAATCGGAGATTCGGGGGGAGTTGATCCGGAGGGGCGCCTCCGAACCCGTCGTGCGGGTGCTCAGCGCCTACAAGCAGGGGTATTCCTGGATCCACGATGTCCTCCTCCCGCAGCTCCGGGGCCGGGACGTAGCCTCCATCCGGCTCACCTACCACACGCTGGAAGAGTCGGAGGAGGTCCGCTGGCAGACCATTGCCGCCGAAACCCGGTGGCTCCAGGAGGTCTATCCCATCGACGCCGTCCTGGCCCGGGACCTGGGGATTCCCGACTCGGTCGTGACCTTCCACCCCACCCGAGTGAGCGACCCCATCTACACCTTCGAGGCCACGGACTCCACCGGAGCGGTGGTTCTTCGGGACACCTTCAACCCGAAGTACGTCGTCCGTCCCTTCTTCGACCTCTTCCCGGAATACGAGCAGGTTCGGGTCACCACTGGGTGGATATCGGCTTCCACCGGGGGGAACACCCTGGTGGACCGGCGCATCGTCACCGATCCTGAGCGGTTCTGGGATTGCCTCCAAGCGCAGGCCTTCGGGGAGCTCATCGAGTACGTCATGGACACCCAGGACGGTGACCCCTCACCCGCCAACGCCCCGTACTTCGACGTCTTTCAGGTGGATCTCCGGCTGAGCGAGCCGAACTACCGGATCGGGATCGACGAGGAGGCCATCAGCTCCCTGGAGGCGCTTCACGAGGACGTGTTCTTCGAGACCCACACCCTCTTCAACCTCCTGGGCGGCCGGTACCAGACCAGCCTCTCCTACCCGGGGCGGGTCCTCCCCTTCGTGGACCCCAGCGGGGAAGGACGGCCCGGGCAGGTTCGGGTCTCCCTCACGGGGAAGGCCAGGGGAAACCCGGAGCTGCTGGTGCGGACGTGGAGGAAGGGCGCGGATGAACCCCTTCTGGAGCGGTACGACCTGGATCCCGTTCCGGTGGAAGCCCCCCGCCTGGTGGGGGCGACCCTGGCTTCCGGCCAGGAGGGGGTGAAACGATTGGTTGCCCGAGTGGCCGTTAGCGATTCGGTGGACCGGTTTCGGGAGTTCGAGGGAAGGAGCACCGAGGCTGACATCGACCGCCGATTCATCAGTGCCGAGTTCGTGTATAGAATGCTGGCTTCGCTGAGAGACCTCCACGCAGCCGGGCTGTTCCGGGAGAGACTGTCCTGGGACCGGGTGGGGGAGGTGGCCCTGGATCTCCGCATGGCGGAGGACTCCACCTTCCAGCGTACGGCGGTTCTTTCCCGGAGTGATGCGCCCAGATCCACGGACAACCCCCGCCTCACCGCGGACGGATGGAGCTTCCAGGGAGAGCCACTCGTCCAGTGGGAGACGCCCATCTCTCCCGAGGAGAACGAGGCGGTCCTGGCCCGGCTGGCCACCTTCCCGGGCGTGGACGTCTACTACCTCACCGATTCCTACCTGGGGCACAGGGTGTGGGCCGCCGACTTCCTTCCCCCCCAGGAGGAGGAGTACGTCTCCCAGGCCAAGCTCAACGCCCTGAAACCCACGCTCTTCATCAGCGGTCGGGAGCACGCCAACGAGGTGTCCAGCACCAGCCACATCCTCCGCCTGGCGGAGCTCCTGGTGACGGATTCGACCTACATGGAGCTCCTGAAGAAGGTGAACGTCGTTCTCCACCCCATGACCAACCCCGACGGTGCGGCCCTGGCCTACGAACGGCAGCTCGTGAACCCTCATCACATGCTCCACGCCGGGCGTCCCGGGGCCCTGGGGGTGGATGCGACGGTGGGGGGGCAGAGTGACGACCCCGTCTACCCCGAGGCCCGTGCCCGGCACCTCATTCGGGAGGCGTGGTTGCCCGACGTGTACCTGAACCCCCACGGCTATCCGAGCCACGAATGGGTCCAGTACTTCGCCGGTTACAGCGCCTGGGTCCGGAGCCGGCGTGGGGGTGCGCGGGATTGGTGGGTGCCCCGCTCCTGGTTCATCCCGGGATTCTCCTGGGTGGACGACGAGGAGAACCCGGACTACAAGACCGCCCAGTTCGCCATCCTGGATACCATGGCTGCCGCCATGACCTCGGCCCGGGAGGTGGACGCAGCGAACCGCCGCCTTTACGCCCGCTATCGGAAGTACGGGGTCCAGGATCGGGAGGGGTTCACCGAGTACTTCCACAACGGGATGCTGGTGAACATGAGCCTGAAGGGGTCGGAAAGCATCGGGAACGGCCTCTACAGCCCCCGCATCACCTACTTCAGCACCACCACCGAAGCGCCGGACGAGACCGCCCAGGGGGATTGGATGCACCTTATGGGTGAAGCAGGCCTCACCCACACCTCCGCGGTGCTCCGTTATCTCGCCACGGGGGAGTTCGAGGTGGAGCGGGAGGCGAATGCTTTTCGCGGGACCGTCACGCGTAGGGTCTTCCGGGTGAAGCCGGTGTTGCCCGGGGGAAGCGGTGCCCCCGGGGGGTGAGGGGGGTCAGTGCCTCCCTTCGTCGGCGTTGCCGCTCCCGGGTTGGCCGGAAAGGTACTTCACGTAGGTCACGAGGCGGGCTGATTCCGTGGCTTCCCGGTGCCGGCGCCTGGCCCGGGCCCGGGCGGCGGCCAGGAGGGAAGAGAGGAAGATCAGGCCGAACAGCCCCAGGATGAGTGGTCCCAGGAGCGTGGGTGCAGGGCGGCTTCCGAGGGCGTAGAAGGGCACTACCACTCCCGCCAGGACCTCCAGGAGGCCCAGGAGAGGGACCTCGCCGGGTTGGCGCCCCTTCCCGAAGAGCTTCAGGAGCCCCGACGCCACAGCCAGGGCGCCCGCCAGGAAGACGAGCCCGGTCATCCGCCGTGTCTCCTCAATCCAGCACGAACTCCTGGTGCGGCTCCGGGACTGTCACGACCTCCGATCCTCTCTCCCGGAGGCGTCTGGCCAGGGAGAAGGACGCCTCCTCCTCTCCGTGGACGAGGAAGGTCCGGCGCTTGACACCCCCCAGGGCTTCGTACCACGCCATCAGCTCGTCCAGGTCTGCATGGGCCGAGAAGCCCTCGATGGTCCGGATCTCGGCATTCACCTCGAACCAGCCCCCGAAGATCCTCACGGGATCGGTGCCGGACTGAATGTGTCTGCCCAGGGTGTGCTCCGCCTGGTATCCGACGAAGAGAATCGTGTTCCGGTGGTCGGAGATGTTGTGTTTCAGATGGTGCTTGATTCTTCCCGCCGTGCACATCCCCGACGCGGAGATGATGATCGCCGGACCCTCGAGGCCGTTGAGCTCCATTGAGTCCCGTACCGACGTGATGAGTCGGAGGCCCGGGAAATCCAGCGGCTCGTCTCCGGTCCTCAGGAGCCTCCGGGCCTCTTGGGAATAAACCTCCGGGTGCATGGCAAAGACACGAGTGACGGCGGTGGCCATGGGACTGTCAACGTACACGGGCACGCTCTGGAGGCGTCCGCCCTCCACCAGGTCGTTGAGCCGAGCCAGAACCTCCTGGGTGCGGCCCACGGCAAAGGAGGGGATGATCACCTTACCCCCACGGGCAGAGGTCTCCTCCACGATCTGGAGCAGCTCCTCCGTCCGGTCCATGGTTTCAACTCGCTGCCGGTCTCCGTAGGTGGATTCCATCAGGAGGTAGTCGGGCTGATCCACGGTCTCCGGCGGCCCCAGGAGCCGCGCACCCTCTACCCCGAGGTCTCCGGAGAAGACGACCCGCCGGGTCCCGGCGGCCTTCCCTCCGTCTCTCACCGTCAGCTCCACCACGGCCGCTCCCAGGATGTGGCCCGCCAGGTGGAAAGTCAGGGCGCCGAACCCGTCCAGAGCGTACTCCCGGTGGAAGTCCAGGGCGTGGATCCGGTCCACCGCCTCCATGGCGTCCTCCTCCGTGTAGAGGGGTCGGACCCAGGAGGCGTCCAGGCCTTCCTTCTTCAACCTCTTGATCTTCCACTCGGCATCTTCCTCCTGAATCCGCCCGGAGTCCGCCAGCATGATCCGGCACAGCTCGGCGGTAGTCTCGGTGGCGAAGATGGGGCCCTCATACCCGGCCTTCAGCAGGAGGGGCAGACGGCCGCTGTGGTCGATGTGCGCGTGGCTGAGAATCACGGCGGTCAGCTCCGACGGGTCGAAGGGGAACGCCTCCCGGTTCCGTTCGTGCCGTTCCGGTCCTCCTTGAACCATCCCGCAATCCAGGAGGACCTTTCCCCTCTCCGTCTGAACCAGATGGCAGGAACCGGTGACCTCCCGGGCCGCTCCATGGAAGGTGATCTTCAACACGCTCTGCTCCCCTCGGGTGTATTCGATGCCAACGCCCCGGCCCCGCGCCGCACGCTGGCCTCCGGACCCAGCACGCAGCGGGACTTGACGGGACCCCGGAGCCGGGACCCATCATTGTACGGCATGGGAGGTCCCTCGTCAGGGGCCGCGTCGTGTTTTGTCCACTTTCCCCGCAGCGGGTGGAGGCAGGGGCTGTCCCCAGGAAAGACCCCGGGGATCGCCGAGAACTCGGCCCTGCGGCCCGGTGTTCCCAACCTGACCTTTCCCCTGAAAGCCGGGAGCCTTGCCGATGACGTTTCGGAATGAGATGGGTTGGCGGCGAGTCTGCACTCTTCTGTGTCTGGCGGCCTTCGTCCT
>JASFRP010000300.1:0-5171 GCA_050114895.1 Gemmatimonadota bacterium | reverse complement strand
GGACAGCATCTCCCCGTCGCTTCCCACCGCCCCTTCTCGATCACTGACGAAGAGAATCAAACCCATCGGGCCGGCGGCGTCCTCTCCGGGCCCCACGGAGTCCGCACATGCAGTCAGGGCCATGGGAGCGATGAGGAGGGCGAGAAGTGGGCGCGGTATTCCAGCTCTGTGGATCGAAAGGATCAACGATGGTGTTAGCGGTCTCATGAGCGCCACCCTGGGCATCCCGGGATCGGTCAAGGCAACGGGTCCAATATCGGTAGGTACGGGGAGTCTATCAACGAAGTGCAGGGACGAGCTAGGGCACCCGCCTATCTCACCGAGAAAAGGTTGGTCGACAGGTATTTCAGGCCCGGAAACTCAAAGACGACGGAGGACGCCGCCCTGCTGCGGCGCCGGAAGGGACGGGTGCACGCGAACAGCGGAGGCGTGCAGCGCGGCCGCTCTGTCACCCCCTCCAGGGTCCCTCAGGAGGCCACATCGTAGAGGAGCCGGTAGAACTCCTCGCGGGCCGGGTCTCTCTGGACCCCGTATTCTTCCAGGAAGAGGCCTTCGTACCCCGGGCCCAGATTCCAGGTCACACTCCATGTCGCCACAGCCAGATCCCACCACCGGTCGGCCACTCCCAACTCCCCGAGGTCAAGGAACCCTGTGGGGATCCCGGATTCGATGAGGATGTTCGGCAGGCAGTAGTCCCCGTGACACACCACCAGGTCTTCGGAACTCGGCTGGGATTGCTCCAGGATAGAGACGGCCTCATGCGCTGACAGGTGACCGAACTCCCGGTGGAAGTCCCGCTCCGGGTCGATCTTCCCGGCCTCCAAACGCGCTCGCGCGTGGGAGAGGGCCTGGGGCAGGCGAAAATCGAAGGGACAGCGCTCCACCGGAGCCGAGTGGAAGCGGCGGAGGCCCCTTGCCAGAATGCGAACGAGCGTCTTCGAGTCCTTCATCAACGAGGAGTCGGTGGCGTCCCGGCCCGGAAGGGCTCGAGTGCACAACCAGTCAACATCGTCGTCCGCCCCGGTGGACATCACTCGCGGCACCGGGAGAAAGTCGGCGGCCCAGGTCATTCGGGCCGCTTCTCTTTCAATCCCGGGATACCCACCGTGCCTGGCCAACTTGAGGTACCGCACTTCCCCCTCCGGATAGGCGAGCCGGTAGACCAGTCCATCGGGGCCGTACTGGTAGGCGAGCTCCCAGGCCCAATCGGCGTACACCGCCTGGAGACGCTCAGGGATTCCGGGGCTTCCCGGAAGCGCATTCATCGTCGCATGATACGGGTGGGGAACCCCTGCCTCAGAACGCCGGGGCGGAAGCGAGGCTCTTGACGAAGTCGACCACGCTCTCGTGATCCCACGCCGCTGCACCGAAATGGCGAAAGGCAATCATCCCTTTCTTGTCCAGGACGAAGGTTGCCGGGATCGCCCTGGATTCAAAACACTTCGGAACCTCCCCGTCCAGCACGAAGAAAGGCACTTCGATTCCTCTTTTCGAGACGAAATCCCTCACGGTCCCCACAGGCTCCCGAGTGACGCATGCCAGGGAGACCCCAAGATCCGAGGTGGCCTCGTAGAGACGGGACAGGCTCGGCATCTCCGCCACACAGGGGGCACACCAGGTCGCCCAGAAGTTCAGGATCAACACGTTTCCAGAGAACCGGGTGAAATCGACCCGATTTCCGTCGGAGTCCTCAGCGGTCATCTGGAAATCCCATGCGACCACAGGAATGGGCGGCGGTTTGAGTTGGCCGGTCATCCTCCGACGCAGCCGTCTGGTGAGAAGGAGGATCCCAGCGAGGAGCACCGATGGACTCAGGACAGCACCCAGGGTCAATCCACGGACGAACGGCACCGGCACCGCGACCCAGACCAGGACCGCGAGGGCAACGAGAATGCCCAGGATGAGGAAGGGGCGGAGTCTGTGCTCGCGCGGCCTGGTGACCATCTCTTCTCTCCTCGTCCAGGGGTCCCTTCAGCCGGCCGGGGCAAGGGTGATCCCACAGCCACCCGCGCGGATGGCCTGCAGCACGGTGTCGGAGACTGGAGCGTGCTTCAGAGCGAGCCAGTCCTGGAACTCTAGGTGGAAAGCCTCTGAGGACATCCCAAGGAGATCCGGCGAGGCGCGCAGGCCCTGATTCCACAGGCGATGAATGGTCTCCGGACCGCCTCGATCCACGACGAATTCGATCATGCTCGCGGCCTGAAGGTACGCGATCAGGTCATTCTGCTGGCGGAACTCTTCGGCCAGTACCTCCAGTGGGAGCATCGACCCTTCATCCAGAAACGTGCGGGCGATGCGTCCGTTCCGATATCCCCCGCAAACGCCATCCACCCAGGTGGCCAGCCCCTCGACAACCGCAGGTCCCGCAGGAGCCGACCATGTTCCCAGCGTGACCGTGTGAGTGAGCTCGTGGAGCTCGAACCCCCGCCAGCCCTCGTTGAACACGAGCACTGCAGCGTGATCGTTGTAATAGGAATACCCAGTCGCCGAGCTGCCTGTCAGGTTCGCCATGTCGTCTCGGCTGTCGACGTAGAAGAGATGCAAAAGGTCGTCGTATTCTGACAGAGCCAGACGACGCAGCACCGCCTCTCGTGCACCCTCCGCACGCCCGGGCAGTGAGCTCGCCTGTTCTTCAGCGAAGCTCCCGGCGGGGAAATGGACACGGGTGTTCTCGGTTTCCAGCGTCACCCAGGCATAGCGGTCATCTGCAAGGATCCTCTCCACCTGCGGATCTGGGGCCGGGTCATCCGGGGCCGCAGAGCATGCGGCGAGGAAGAGCCACAGGACGGGCAATTGGGGAGGGAATCTCATCAAGTGCCTTACCCTCGGCCGCTCGGACTACGGCCAGAGTGCAGGTTGCGGAGATGGACCGGGGCGCCTTCGGCATCTGGCGTAGAATGTCAAGAGGTCGGCATGGAGAGTCAAGAAACCCGAGGCCCCCGGCGTAGCGCCGTTCTACGGGCCCATCTACGTTTCAGAGAGAAGGCCTTGGCACGGTTGATCGCCACGACGAGGTAATGGAATGAAGAGTCTGCGCGGCCAGCTGCTGATCTCCAGCGGCGGCCTGTACGATCCGAACTTTCGCCACACGGTGGTCCTGATCGGGGAGCATAACGCCGACGGGGCGTTGGGGGTCGTCCTGAACCGCGCGTTGAATGTCACGGTGGAACAGGCCGTCCCACCTCTGAGTGACCTGGTGCCACCTGGCGCACCGCTCTTCCAGGGGGGGCCGGTAAGACCCGAGAGCCCCGTGCTCCTGGCCGAGCTCGCCGATCCCGAGCTTGTGGATATTCCGGTATTGGGGTCCGTGGGTTTTCTCGTGGGTGATGTATCCAAGGACATCCGCCCCAGCGTTCTCAGGGCCCGAGTCTATGCCGGTTACTCGGGATGGGGGCCAGGCCAGCTCGAAGCGGAGATGGCCGGAGACAGTTGGATCATTGAGGCGGCGGGGGTGGAAGACGTGTTCACCGACGAGCCGGAATTGCTCTGGAGCAGAGTGCTCGAGCGGAAGGGAGGGGAATACAGGAGATTGTCCCGGATGCCATACGACCCCTCGATGAATTGACCTCCACGCCAGGCCCGTCCTCAGGATCCGTGTGTCACGGCTCGGAGGCGGGCTGCCCATGACCCCACACCGATGGAGCGATGCCCCCTCGAGAGAGGAGACCTGTCATGTTTCTCCCCACTTGCGCCGACAGGCGGACCCGCTCCATCCCTCGGATTTCTGCGACCGTTCGTTCCACCTGATTCAGAAGGTCGGGGTATCCCGTTTCCCCCTCCATCCACTCCCATCCACCGGGATTGTCCGTCTCGGTTAGGAGCCGGTCCAAGGGAATTGCCCTGGCCAGCTCTCGGATGTGGGATGAGCGCAGAACCTCGACTCCAACCGTGAAGTATGCACCCAGCTTCAGAAATCCCTCCACCAGGTCCAAAGGGCCCGAGTACCAGTGGATGATGACCCCAGGGAGCGACCGTCTTTCGAGATTCTCGGCCACAGCTCTCTCCGCTCCCTTGCTGTGGATGTTCACGATCTTACCCTGGTCTTCCGCTGCATCCAGGAAGTAGGTGAAGACGGCGTCCTGAGCGGAGTAGTGCTCGGGGTCTCTCACGAAGAAATGATCCAGCCCGATCTCGCCGAAGAGGGGCGACAGCTCCAGGAATGAGTCCAGGCCCGAGAGGTTCTTAGCATACCTCGGCGCTTCCCACGGGTGGATGCCAAACGAAGGCAGGAGGAGCGGCTCCGTCTCTGAGACGCGTAGAGTCTCCCGGAACGAGTCGACATCCATGGATACGGCGACCGTGAGAATGGACTGGTCACGGATCTGGGCGAGAGCCCTGGGCAGGGCCGATCCGTACTTGTCCATGTGGGCGTGGGCGTCGATCACGTTGCTCTCTCCCTGGCAAAGAGGTCTCGCACGACGTCAACGGTCCGGCTGGTGTCGATCCCCATCTGCACTTCGTAGGCGAGCCACCCAAGCGCACGCACGCGACCCAGGAATAGCAGCCGGCCCACGAAGTCGGCGTCCACGATACCGTGATAGGCCTCGAGGACCGACCTGGTGAAATCCCAGCCCCTCCAAGCAGCGACAAAGGAGAAGTCCTGCGCAGGATCCCCAAGGGCCGCACCCCAGTCGATGATTCCGCTCAGTCGACCCGAGTCCACATGGACAATAATGTGCTCCGGCTGGAAGTCGTCATGGATGAAACGGGGGGCGGCGGCATACTCCGCGGGCGGGTTCGGCAAGCTCTGGGCCCACGCTGCGGCCTCCGGGACGAGTGCGGACGCTTCGGGTACCGCCTCAACGACCTCCACCAGCGCGTCGAATGAAGAACGACAGGACCACTTCTGCGGCCCGACCCCGAGCCGGGAAGCTCGGTCCGGCGAGATTCGGTGGATCTGCGTCAGGGCGTGTCCCAGGTCCAGGGCCAGGTCCCCGGACCAGGGTGCGATCCTTTCGGACGCCGGGACCCCAGGGACCAACTCATGGCCGAAAAAGGGGTGGGGGAAGTGAGAGCCTCCTTCGCCTCGCAGGGTGATCCTGGGCACTGTCACCTCAGACCCGAGCTCGGCACCGACAAACGCCAGCAGTGCTTCGGCCCGATCCAATCCCTCCGCCACTTCGGCGTAGCGCGGGAATCGGACCACGAGGTGCCCGTCTATCAGGTAGACG
>JASFRP010000299.1:0-5219 GCA_050114895.1 Gemmatimonadota bacterium | reverse complement strand
GAGTAGCCCTACCATGCTCTTGCCATCCACGATTTCCCCTTCCTGCATCATGCCCCGAACCGTGGACAGGGGGAGGTGAACCACCTCGATGTACTCGTCTTCATCCCGCCTGACCTGACCTTCCGTCAGGCCCGTTGCCACGAAGAGGTGGATTTCTTCGTTCGTAAACCCCGGAGTCGTGAAAAACCGGGTGAGGGGAATGAAATCCCGGCCCCTGTACCCCGTCTCCTCCTCCAACTCCCTGCGGGCACAACTCTCCCAGTCTTCCCCATCCCGCGGAAGCCCCGCAGGAATCTCGAACACGTATCCGCCAGCCGCGTATCGGTACTGATGCACCATGACGACCTCAGGATCCGGATCGTCCAGGCTCCCCAGAATGGGGACGACGGCAGATGCGCCTCGGTGCCGGATGAGCTCCAGCTCACCCTCGTTCCCATCGGGGAACCTCACTCGATCCACCGACAGATGAACCACGCGGCCATCGTGGATGAGCCGAGAGGATATCCGGCCCGGGCCGGCTCCCGAACTCTGGTCCGACGGCACCGTCTTCTCGTTCATGAGCTCCCCCCAGGGCGTCAGGGCAGAAGAACAGGTCCCGAAGAGGATCTCTACCTTAGAATACGGTCCCCCCCGGGAAGGGTTGCATCAGGGGATCAGGTCGGTGATACGACCTCGACGGGTCCCAGACCCAGGTCAACAAGGGGATCCCGGATCTCCTTTCCGTCCCCCACCACCACGACCACCAGCTCCTCGGGACGCAGCACCGCGCGGCTCGCTTCCCGGACCGTATCGAGGTCCACGGCCCGGATCTCGTCCCGGTAGGTCTCATAGAATTGCGCTGGGAGATCGTAGACGAGAAGCTCGCAGATCCGGGCCGCTACCTGGCCCGTGGTCTCCAGCTGGAGCGGAAAGATCCCCGAGAGAAAGTCACGGCTTTGGGAGACCTCCTCCGGGGTAGGGCCGCCCTCGACAAGACCACGGACCTCGGACATGGCCTCCCGAACGGCCGGCGCCGTCACCTCCGTGGCTACGGCGGTGGAGATGACGAAGGGGCCGGCCTTGGAGCGAAAGCCGAATCTGGACCGGATCCCGTATGTGAATCCCCGCTCTTCCCGGAGGTTCAGCATGAGGCGGCTCGTGAACGCGCCCCCGAGAACGGTGTTGAAGATCTGGAGAGGGAAGTAGTGGGGAGAGGACCGTGGAGCTCCCACCTGGCCTATGCGGATCTCCGACTGGACCGCGCCGGGTCGGTCGACGACGAGTATCCTCCCTTCCCGTGTTCGAGGCTCCGGGGAAAAGGATCTGGGGGTGCGCTGCGTTCCATCCCAACCTCCGAAGAACGACCGAACCAGGCTCTCCACCTCTCCCGTTTCCACGTCACCCACCACCACGATTCCGGCACCCTCAGGCCTGTACCGGCCGTCCCAGAGATCTCGAGCCTCTTCCGGCCCGATAGCCCCCACCGAATCCGGGGTCCCGGCCAGGGGGCGGTGGTAGGGGACGGAGTCCGCGAAGACGAAATGGGCGATGGAATCGTCAGCGAGACTGCCCGGATCCATGCGGCGTTGCTGGATCGCCGCCAGCCGCTGACTCTTGAGCCGGTCCACCTCTGGAAGTGGGAAGCCCGGCTCCAGGAGGGCCTCGGCCAGCAGGGCCATGGCTTCGTCTTTCCGATCGGCCAGAGAGGTCAGGGAGACGGTAGTGGAATCCCACCCGGTGTGAACCGAGAGTCCCGAGCCGATATTCTCGAAGGCTTCGGCGAGCTCGGGGCCGCTCCGGCTCTTCGTCCCCCCTTCCAGAGCGGAGCCCGTCAGCACCGCCAGCCCTGCCTGGGGGTCGGCCAGCGCTGATTCGCCACCCTTCAGAACCACGGTCATGGTCACCAGGGGGAGCTGCGTCATCCGGCCGACCTTCAGGCCGAGTCCGTTCGGGAGGGGGACGGACGTCACCTCCGGGAATTCGAAGGGGCGCACGGATCCAGCCTCCGGGGGCGCTGACCGATCCAGGACGACAGGCCTTCCACGGGTCATGAAGAACCTTTCGGGATGTAGGTTAGTACGGCTCGATTGTCATCTCCCAGGCATTCCCCTGCCAGGTCCTGGACCTGGTTCCTGGTCACCGCCCGGACCCGCTCCACTTCCGAGTTGAGTCGGGCTGGATCGTCGAACACCTGATCGAACATCGACAGAAGATCCGCACGATTCCCAACGTGCTGGATCTCCCGAAGCAGGTGCGTCTCCGTCATGGCCACCGCGCGGTCCAGCTCGCCCTGGGACACGGAGCTGAGCCCTTCGATCTCCTCCACCAGGGCCTTCTCGAGGGCCTCGATCTTGGCGTCGGGGTACCCGGTGACCCACAGAAGGAGGAGCGAGGCGCCCGTCTGCAGAGGGAAGACGTAGGAAAGCACGTCCTTGGCGATCCGTCGCTCTCTCACCAGGGATCGATAGAGCCTGGAGGCCTTCCCGCTCCCAAGGACCGTGGCCATCATGTCCGCCCCGTGGAAGAGGTCCGAATCGACGGGGGGAACCCTGGAAGCCATGTACACACGCGGAAGGGGTACTTCCGCCTCCACCTCCGCCCGGGCGGTCTCGCCGATCTGGAGAGGGATCTCCGTTTCGCCGGGGATGGGTGGGACCGGCGCTCCAGGCGGGATTTCGCCGAAATACCGGTTCACCGACTCCAGGGCCTCGGATGGGTCCAGGTCCCCCGCCAGCGTGAGCACGGCATTGTTCGGCACGTAGAAGGTGCGGAAGAACTCGGCGACATCCTCCAACGTGGCGGCACCGATGTCCTCCATGGAACCGATGACGGAATGGTGGTAGGGATGGGATTCGGGAAAGACCATGGCCTGGATCCGTTCGTCCCAATCCCCGTAGGGCTGGTTGTCGTACCTCTCCTTCCGCTCGTTCTTCACCACCTCCTGCTGGTTCTGGAGCTTCTCGGCCGTCATCGCCGGCAGCATCCAGCCCATCCGATCCGACTCGAGCCAGAGGGCCAGCTCCAGGTTGTGGGCCGGAAGCGTCTCGTAGTAGTTCGTCCGGTCGAACCAGGTGGAGGCGTTGAGCGTCCCTCCGGCTCCTTCCACCAGCTCGAAGTGCCGGTTCTTGGGCACGTTGGCGGACCCCTGGAACATCATGTGCTCGAACAGGTGCGCGAACCCGGTCTTGCCCGGATTCTCGTTCCGGGACCCGACTCCGTACCAGAGGTTCACCGCCACGACGGGGGTGGAGTGATCAACCGATAGATTGACCCGAAGACCGTTGTCCAACCGGTGTCGCGCCACGGGCACATTCAGCACTTGGTGTCGACCTCCTGTCTGAGGATTCTGCTTGGTGGCTCGGAGCCCAGGGCGATTCTCAGCCGGCTCACGGCCGCGTCATCAGCCGTTCTCGAAGGGCACCGGGGAGGAGCTCCTGATCCATCAGGGAAGCCGAATCGGAGGCGCCGGAGTCGAGGCGCTCCTCAACCGCGTCCAGAAGCTGAAGGTCCCCGGCCTCCGATCCCTGGCGGCCTCGTTCCAGCATCTCGTAAGCCAGATCCTCGAAACCTGCGGATTCTGCGGCCAGAGCTGCCATGAGCTGCGCTTCCACATCTTCGGGCCTCAGTCGGGCCCCCTCCGAGAGATCCCGAGCAGCCTCCTCCATCCTGCCCAGCTCCGCCTCCACAAGTCCCATGACGACCTGGTTCCACCCCTCTGCCGGGTCCAGGTCGACGGATCGGGCAAACGCATCCAGCGCCTTCTCCAGCTGACCCATGAGGGCGAACGCCACTCCCAGTTCATATGCCACGGTCGGATCGTCCGGTGCCAGCTCGGATGCCTCGGTCAACTCCTTCAAGGCGGCCTCGAAGAGGCCCTCCCGGGACAGATAAGCACCGTACATCCACCGGGCCAACGCCAGGTTTGGAGCCAGGATAGACGCGGAGCGGAGAGCGGCCTCGGCATCCGGATCATCGAACTGGGCCAGGCCCGTTCCTATGGTGGCCAAGACGTAGGGGTCGTGGGGCTCCCCCGCCAATGCTTGTTTGAATCTCTCGTAGGCGGCTCCCGGAAACCCCAACTCCCGCTCCGCTACACCGAGCCAGCAGAGCAGGGTCGGGTCGTCGGGTGCGACCTCGAGCGCCTCCCTGAGCTCCTGGGCCATCCCTTCCCAATCCCCCTCGTTTCCCCGCTCCAGGGCCAGTGGCAGAAGGCCATCCAGATCCACCCTCAGGCTCCGAACTTGGCCAGGCGGCCGGCGTGGGCGAGGGCAAGGGTCATGAGGTGCTTTCCCTCGAAGGTCCCCAGATCCCCACGCCGGCATTCGGACTCCCCGAAGGCCGCGCCGGTGGGACGGGCCCACGGAGAGGCCAGGAGAACCGGCACCGAATGCCAGGAGTGCGCTTTGAACGTGGCAGGCGTGGAGTGGTCTCCGGTGATGATCAGGACCTCCGGCTCCACCTCCAGGATTCCCGGGATGAGATCATCGACGGATTCGACGGCGCGCACCTTTGCTTCGAAGTCGCCATCCTCTCCCCTGGAGTCCGTGTACTTGAAATGGAGGAAGAAGAAATCGTAGTCCTGACAGTTCCTCCCCAGGAGCTCCACCAGCTCCGACGGATTCTCGGGGATTTCCTTCACGTCCATCCCCACGAGGCGGGCCACACCCCGGTACATGGGATACTGGGCGATGGCCAGGGCATTCAGCCCGTACCGTTCATGGAACGAAGGGTATCCTTCATAGGCTGCGAATCCCCGGGCCAGGATTCCGTTCACGACTTCCTCGTCTGCCAGGATCTCCAGGATCTGGTCCAGAACGCCCTGCATCAGGGATGCGCTCCTCTCCGATCCCGGCGCCAGGGCCTTCACAGGGAGGGGCGGTACGCCGGTATCCTGAGGGTCGGTATCGCCGAGCTCCGCCTCCAGGCCCGAGCCTCTCAGGATCAGAACGGCCCGGTGTTCCTTCTCGTGCTCGAGAAAGACTTCGATGCCCTCGGGAGGGACCAGAGCCGTCCGAGCCTTTTCCACGATGCGGCGCCCTTCGGCATCGGCCGGTCTCCCGGCCCGGCGATCCAGGATCCGGCCATCTCCGTCCAGCGTGGCCAGGTTGAGACGCGCCGCCAGGTCTCCTGCGCGGAGGTCGAAGCCGACACCCAGGGCGCTCAGAGCCCCTCGACCGATGACGAACCGAAGGGGATCGTACCCGCACAAGGAGAGGTGGCCCGGGCCACTTCCGGGTGCG
>JASFRP010000298.1:0-5222 GCA_050114895.1 Gemmatimonadota bacterium | reverse complement strand
TGGGCGAGTTCGAACACCACGTGCTTCTGGCCCTGCTCCGGCAGGGGGAGGAAGGGTACAGCGTACCCATCGTTGCGGAGCTGGAAGAGCGGACCGGCCGGGAAGTGGCTCCGGCCGCCGTCTACATCGCCCTCCGCCGTCTCGAGGACAAGGGACTCCTGACCTCCGTGCTCCGGGCCGCCCCGATTGAGGATGGCGGCCGTGAGCGCCGCTATTACACCATCACTCCAGAGGGTCTGGCCCGCATGTCGGAGGCTCGGGAAGCTCTCCTGAACCTCTGGGACGGCCTGGAGGTCAGGTTGGAGGAGGGATCATGAGGTCCCTTCCCGAGTTGTTGCTGACGGCCGTTCTCCCGGCGGAGGATGGACGGCACGTCCTGGACGAGCTCGGTGAGGTGGCAGAGGCCCGGGCTCGGAAGACGGGACCGGTGGAAGCGGAGCGATGGCGGCGGAGGCAGATCTGGGGCTTCGTCCTCCGGGCGCTCCCGGTATTCTGGTGGAAGCGACCCCTCCGGGGGTTCCTGGGCCTCCTGTCGAATCGGGACGGAAGGCTCGGGGCCGTGGACCGCATCCGCCAGGATCTTCGCTTCGCTCTCCGGTCCCTCCGCAAGAGGCCGACCTTCACGGCCGCCGCGGTCCTGATCCTGGCGGTGGGCATCGGCGCCACCACCACCATCTACAGTGTGGTGGACACCGTGATGCTCCGGCCCCTTCCCTATCCGGAGCCGGGGGAGCTCCTGCATTTCGGGGGATACGGCGGCTTCCAGCCCCGGCTCTTCGTGGAGTGGAGGGACGGGTTGCAGTCCTTCGAGGGGATCGGAGCGGCCTGGCACCGGAACATGAACCTGACGGGCTCGGGGCCGCCGGAGCGCCTGAACGTGGCAGCCGTGACCCCGGACCTCCTTCCTCTCCTGGGAGCCACGCCGCACCTGGGCCGCCTCTTCCTGAGGAGCGACTTCCAGGACGACCCTTCGGTTGTTCTGTTGGGACCCGGATTCTGGAGGCGGACCTGGGGTGGAGATCCCGATATTATCGGCAGGACCCTCAACCTGGACGGCCGGCCCCTGATCGTGGCCGGTGTTCTCAGCCCGGAGTTCGTGCCGCCGGAGATCCTCACCGGTACACGGGTGGACCTCTGGCTCCCATTCAGGGCGGAGGCCGAGGAGAGCTTCCAGTGGAGCATCCTCTCGGTGGTGGGGCGGCTCCGGGACGAGGTGGGATGGGTAGCCGCCCAGGGGGAGCTCACCGCTTTCACAGAGCGTCTGGCCGCCGAGATGCCGGATCTCCTGGTCCAACAGGATGGGACCATTGATTACACCCGCCTGGTTCCCCTCCAGGTCTCCACGTTTCAGTCGGTGGCCGGGCCCCTCCTCTTCCTCATGTGCGCGGTCCTGCTCATGCTCCTCATCGCCTGCGCCAACGTGGCAAACCTCCTCCTGGCGCGGGGCACGGCCCGAGCCCGGGAGTTGGCCCTTCGGGGCGCCCTGGGCGCCAGTCGGGGCCGGGTCATCCGTCAGCTCCTGACGGAGAGCATCACGCTGGCACTGGCGGGCGGCCTTCTGGGAGTCGGTCTCGCCTTCCTGGGTGTGGCGGCCTTCCTTCGGTTCAATCCCGGAGGCATTCCCCGCATTGAAGAGCTGGCGGTGGATCCCCGAATCCTTCTCTTCGCCCTTCTGGCTTCCGTGACCACGGGTCTCATCTTCGGCACTTCTCCGGCCTTGCACGCGTCCAGACGGGACGTGGCAACGGCGCTCCAGGAGGGGAGCGCGGCCTCGTCCTCCGCCCGCAAGGGCAAGAAGACCCGGGGAACCCTGATCACTGTGGAGATCGCGTTGGCCCTCGTCCTCTTCACCAGCGCGGGTCTCTTCTTCAGGAGCCTCATGGCCGTCGCCGAGGTCGAGCTGGGGTTCCAATCCGAGAACCTGGTTTCGGTGCCCCTTCACCTGGCGGACGGGTACGATGCCGCACAGCGGCGGGATTTCACACGCCGGGTGAAGGACCGGTTGGAGGGCCTGCCCGGCACTCAAGGTGTGGCGGTGGGGCTGACGGCGCCCTTCGAGTATCTGGGTAGCGCCCGGTGCTGCATCGCCAGAGACGTGGCGGCATTGGGGGGTGTTCGAAGCGGCGAGCCTCGTCCGTGGACCCACACCCACCCCGTGACGGCCGGCTACTTCCAGACCATCGGGGCGGAGATGGCCTACGGCCGGGAATTCACCGACGCGGATGATGCCGGCGACGGCCTGGTGGCGGTCCTGAACGTCCCGGCGGCCCGGTACTTCTTCGGGGAAGAGGAGGCCACCGGCCAGTCCCTGGACCTGGGGAGCTGGGGGACCTTCCGGATCGTCGGGGTCGTCCGAGGGGTCCGGCACTGGGGCGGGGCCGCGGGAACACCCCCCAGCGTCTACGTGCCCTGGAGCCAGTGGGGAGCCTTCTCCGACATCTTTCGACTTCTGGTCAGGTCCACCACGGATATCCAGACGCTCCCGGCTCTCATTCGGGAGGCGATCTGGTCGGTGGATCCGAATCTCCCCGTGGACGAGGTCGTGCCGCTGGGGAACCGGGTGGAGACCTCCCTGGCCGGGCGCCGCTTCCTCACCATCCTCCTGGGCACCTTCGCCACGGTTGCCCTCATCCTGGCCACGGGAGGCATCTACGCCTCCATGCTCTATAGCGTGGGGCAGAGAAAGAAGGAGATGGGCATCCGATTGGCCATGGGGGCCGGGCGGGGACGGGTGGTGGGACTGGTTCTGAGGTCGGCGCTGGTGCAGACCCTCCTGGGAGTGGCCATCGGGCTGGCTGGGTCTGTGGGTGTTTCCATTCTCTTGAGGAGCTGGCTCGTGGGCATAGCGGTCCTGGACCGGGTGACTCTGGGTGGTGGGGTCCTGGTGCTGTCTTCCGCGGCGCTCCTGGCCTCAGCGGTCCCGGCACTCAGGGCCGCCCGAACGGATCCGGTGGAGACCCTGTACGTGGAGTGAGTCGGAGGCCCCGCCCCTTCCCCGCTCCGGTAGGGGCGCAGGAGGCCCTGGAAGGGAGAGGCGGGGAGATCCGGGCCGAGATCTCCAACCGGTGGCCCGAGCGAAGGGTGAGGAAGAAGTTCCCCTACGGCCATGGCCCGGGCCCAGGTATCGCTCCTCTATTCGGCATGGACCCCGGGCCCGCCGTATCCATCCGTCACCTGCCTGGTGAGGATCGCATCGAGATCACGCTCCGACCCGGCTTCACCCGCAAGGAGCTGGACGTGGTGCGGGCCCTGCCTGGCCGGAAGTATGACCCCCAGCGCCGCGTCTGGATCGCACCCGGCGGGGGTGCGGCCATCGCCACCCTCACGGCGGCGTTCGGGGCTGGCGGGGTCACCGTGGCCCCCAGATCCGACCCGACGCCGGAAGGGGCCCCCGGGCCTTCGAGCGAGATCCTCGATCGGGTGCGGGATGCGCTGACCGTGAGGGGCTACAGCCCCCGGACCCGCAAGGTCTACCTGGGCCATCTACTCCGATTCCTCGAGTGGTGCGGAGGAGGCGATCCGCGGCTGCCGGAGGACCCTGCCCGGGAGGGCGAGGCCTACATCCTGGAGCTCCTCCAGCAGCGCAGGATCTCCCGCAGCTACCACAACCAGGTCGTGAGCGCGCTTCGCTTCCTGTGCGAGTCCGTGCTGGGCCAACCCAGGATGGCGTTGAGGATCCCCAGGCCCCGGAAGGAGCATCGCCTTCCCGCCGTCCTGAGTCCGGAGGAGGTGGCGCGAATTCTCCGGAAGACTCGGAACCCGAAGCACCGCGCCCTGCTCATGCTCCTCTACTCCGCAGGTCTCCGCGTGGGGGAGGTCGTGCGCCTCACGCCCCCCGACCTGGATATTGAGCGCGGGCTGGTGCGCGTCCGCAAGGGCAAGGGAAGCAAGGACCGCTACACCCTCCTCGCCCGACGCGCCGTGGAGGCCGTGAAGCTCTACAGGGACGCCTATCCCACCGACCGGTGGCTGTTTCCCGGAGCCCGCCCCGGCCACCACCTGACCACCCGGTCCGTGCAGCGGATCGTGAAGAACGCCGCCGCCGCCGCCGGCATCGAGAAGCACGTCACGGCCCACACCCTCCGGCACAGCTTCGCCACCCACCTCCTGGAAGGCGGCACCAACCTCCGTATCATCCAGGAACTCCTCGGTCACCAGAGCGCGCGCACCACCCAGATCTACACGCACGTGGCCCGCTCCATGATCGAGTCGGTGCGGAGCCCGTTGGACAATCTGGAGTGACCCCACCAGGAGCGCAGCTTGCGCCAGCGGACACCCATACGGATCTTTCCCGAAGCCCCCCCACAAGAGACTGCTTCACTCGGAAGCGCCGGTGATGCTGAGTCCGACCTTTTCAGCGCAAACCCCCATCCCGTTCTGCGAGGAACGGACACGGGGCTACGCCAATAGACGAGTTATGCGAAACAGGGCAGCGCGGCCGGATGGGGGGCACCGAGCGAAGCCTTTCAGGTGAGAGGAGAGGGGAAAGAAGACCCCGCCCCGCCCCCCGCGTTTTAAGGGGCACCCCACGTCCCCTTGTTCCGGACCGAGAAGGTTTGTGGGGGGTCGGCAGGCGAAACCGGGGCGGGCTACCGTAATCGGCGGGACCTTGCATCGGGGCAGCCCCGCCGTCGGCTCCTCTCGGTCCGACGTTCGCGGTGCCGACAGAAACCAGGGGAAGCAGGCACCTGGGGCGTGCGCTGTCCTGCTACTCATAACACCTGGGCCTCCGGCTTCGGCCGCCCGGAGGGCGGCCTTCGTCCCAACCGGCCTCATTGCAGGGGTGGCATGCGAGCGGATAGGCTACTTCGAAGAGAGCAGAGCCGGGGAACGGAACAGTGAGGGCCGGTTCGGAGGCCCGTAAACGTTAACGGAAAGCGGCGGGAGCATCTGTGGTTCGGTTCGCCGGAAATAACGAAAAGCGGAGGACCATCGGCGCCGCCCGGTACCGGCCGTGGAAATGTCGTGATTCCTTCTGCGGCATTCCTGGTGGAGGAATACAGCGCGGCACGCCGCATTCGGACCGGCGACGGAGCGCATGCTCAGGGGCCAGCCCGCAGGGTTCGAAGAACCCATGGTCCTGACCCAAGAGGTACCCTCCGTCGGCAGCGGACCGGTCGGGAGGGCCGCCGCGAGATGATGGCCAAAGGGAGAGGTTCGGAGTGCCGCCGGGGTCGACAGGAGCACCGAGTCTGCCCGTCCCCGGCGCCCCCCGGGACCAG
>JASFRP010000297.1:0-5235 GCA_050114895.1 Gemmatimonadota bacterium | reverse complement strand
GGAGTGTTGTTGGTCCGGTCCAACCCCAGGCTCTGAACCTTCACCTCGACCAGCACGGCCCCTCCCTGAAAGATTTCTCCTGACCTCAGGTCCCCATGTTCCAGGAGGAGAGATATTGGACCTGCTCCTCCGTCAGCTCGTCGATCTCGATGCCCATGGCCTGAAGCTTCAGCTTCGCGATCTCCACGTCGATCTCCTCCGGGATCCGGTAGACCCGCCGCTCCAGCTGACCCCTGTTCACCAACAAATACTCCGAAGCCAGGGCCTGGTTCGCGAAGCTCATGTCCATGACCGAAGCCGGGTGCCCCTCGGCCGCGGCAAGATTGATGAGCCGGCCTTCTCCCAGAACGAACACGCTCCGGTCGTTGAGCCTGTATTCCTGGACGTATTCCCGGACCGTTTCCGGAGGACCCTCAGAGCTCCGGGCCAGACCCGGGAGATCCAACTCCACGTTGAAGTGTCCGGAGTTGGCAACGACGGCTCCGTCCTTCATCAGGGCGAAGTGCTCGGGACGCACCACGTTGATGTCGCCGGTGAGAGTCAGAAAGAGGTCCCCGACTGGCGCTGCCCGGGCCATCGGCATCACCCGGAAGCCGTCCATGGCGGCTTCCAACGCCTTTACGGGGTCCACCTCCGTGACGATCACGTTGGCACCGGCACCCCTCGCCCGGAGGGCCACGCCCCGACCACACCAGCCGTACCCAGCCACCACCACCGTGGAGCCCGCCAGGAGGAGATTCGTGGCCCGAAGCACGCCATCCAGGGTGCTCTGCCCCGTCCCGTAGCGGTTGTCGAAGAGATACTTCGTAAGGGAATCGTTCACTGCCACCACGGGGAACTGCAGCACCCCGTCCCGGGCCATGGCCTTGAGGCGAATGACCCCTGTGGTGGTCTCTTCCGTGGAGCCCAGGATCTCTCCGAGCCAGGCTCTTCTCTCGTCCTCCGAGCGCGCTTCCGCCCACGTTCTCACCGGGGGCGCCAACTCGTCCAGTCGACCCAGGGCCATCATGTGGATGGAGCCCACCAGATCCGCACCGTCGTCCATGGTGATCTGGGGACCGTGGGCCAGGGCCGCTCGAATGTGCCGATAGTAGGTCTCCTCGTCCTCACCCTTGATGGCGAACACGGGGATCCCTTCGTTCACCACCAGGTGGGCCGCGACGTCGTCCTGCGTGCTGAGGGGGTTCGACGCACAAAGGACCACGTCGGCGCCGCCGACCTTCAGGGTCGTCATGAGGTTCGCCGTCTCGGTCGTGACGTGGAGACAGGCGGAGAGCCGGATTCCCGCCAGCGGGCGGTCCTCTCCAAAACGCTCTCGGATCTGCTTCAGTACCGGCATGGTTCGGCCTGCCCACTCCGAACGCCGGCGGCCTTCCGCCGCCAGCCCGGGGTCACGGATGTCATGGTCCATGGCTTCGTCCTTGTTCCTCGCTCAGGGTCCCTCGCCTTCCCGCCCTCGGCGCACCCGCCCCGGCCTCAGACCCCGAGCCTGTCTTTGATCTCCTCGACCCGGTCCAGCTTTTCCCAGGTGAAGAGCTCCACGTCCTTGCTTGATGCTGCGTTGATCCCGGTGGCGGTAACCGACCGGGGTCGGCGACCGAAATGGCCGTACGCCGAGGTGAAGCGGAAGACGGGATCCCGAAGCTGAAGCCGGTCGATGATGGCCAGGGGTCTGAGGTCGAAGAGCGCCCGAACGACCCGGGCGAGCTCCGGATCCGGCCGGATCCCCGTCCCGAAGGTGTCCACATAGACGGCCACGGGCTCCGCGACGCCGATGGCGTAGGCAACCTGGAGCTCAAATCGCCTCGCCGCTCCGGCCGCCACCATGTTCTTCGCCGCCCATCTGGCGGCATAGGCCCCGGAGCGGTCCACCTTCGTGGCGTCCTTCCCGCTGAACGCTCCTCCTCCGTGTCGCCCGATCCCCCCGTAGGTGTCCACCATGATCTTCCGCCCGGTGAGCCCCGTATCTCCATGGGGCCCCCCCACGACGAACCGGCCCGTGGGATTGATGTGGAAGATGCACGTGTCCCGGTCCATGTACTCCTCGGGGATGGCCGGAAGGATGACCTTCTCCAACAGCTCTGACTGGAGCTCTTCCTGGCGGATATCCGGATCGTGTTGGGTACTCAGGACCACCGTGTGCACGCGTCGGGGTCGGTCTCCCTCGTACTCCATGGAAACCTGGGCCTTGCCATCGGGTCGGAGCCAGGGGATCTCTCCCGATTTCCGGAGCCGGGCAAGCCGGTTCGTGAGGCCGTGGGCCAGCGTGATGGGAGCGGGCATGTAGCATACGGTCTCATCCGAGGCGTAGCCATACATCATTCCCTGGTCCCCCGCCCCACCGGTGTCGACCCCCTGAGCGATGTCCCAGGCCTGTTGGTCGATGGTAGTGAGGACCGCGCTGGTGTGCCCGTCGATGCCGTAGTCCGCCTGGGTGTAACCGATGTCGATGAGGGTTTGGCGAGCCAGGGCGGGGAGCTCCACGTATGCTTCCGTCGTAATCTCGCCGGAGATGAGTGCCAGACCCGTCGTGACCAGGACCTCCGCGGCAACCCGGGCCATGGGATCCTGCAGGAGGATCTCATCGAGTATGGTATCGGCGATCTGGTCTGCGATCTTGTCCGGATGGCCTTCTGTGACCGACTCGGATGTGAAGAGTTGTGGGCTCAAGGGTCTTTTCCGTTCGGATCTCTGGGGTCTGGGCCGCCCGAAGCTACCGGGTCACCTGGGGACGTTCAAGCTCCAACGGCCCGAGAAGGCAGAGAGGTCCATGCTGTCCCCCACCCCTTCCACCAACCGGGCTGTGACTTCCCGACTGGTGGGAGCCGCCAGGGCCCGAGCCGCGGCCTTCCTGGCATCTTCGATTCGCATCTCCCGGATCACTTTCTTGATCTCGGGTAGCGAAGGCCATGCCACGGAGAGGGAGTGGATATCCAGGCCCAGGAGAAGAAAGGCTCCCAGCGGGTTTGCCGCCAACTCTCCACAGACGCTGACCTCGATCCCGGCGGCTCTGGCTACCCGGGATACCTGGTGGAGTTGTCGTACCACCGCCGGATGGAAGGGGTTGAAGAGCCCCGCCAGGCGTGTGTTGTTCCGATCCACCGCCAGGGTGTATTGGACCAGATCGTTGGTGCCGATCGAGAAGAAGTCCGTGTGCCGCGCCAGCTCCACCGCGTCAAGGGCCGCGGCCGGGGTTTCTACGAGTAAGCCCAGCTTGTAGCCCGAGTTGAAGGGGAGCCCGTCAGCGGAGAGTCGATCCTCCTCTTCCTTGAGGAGGCCCCGAACCTGGAGAACCTCCTCCACGTCGTTCACCAGGGGGAGCATGATGCGCACGTCCCCGTGGGCCGTGGCCCTAAGGATGGCCCTGAGCTGAGGGCGAAAGAGCTCCGGCTGGTCAAGACAGACGCGGATGGCTCGCCATCCCAGGTAGGGGTTCTCCTCCTGAGGCATGTGGAGAAACATGGGGAATTTGTCGCCGCCCAGGTCGAAAGTCCGAATGATGACGGCCGCATCCGGGAAGGTCTCCGCAACTCGCCGATACCCTTCGTACTGCTCCTCCTCGTCCGGTAGGACGGCACGCCCCACCACCAGGAATTCCGTCCGAAAGAGCCCCACCCCCTGTGCGCCGTGGCTCCGAGCCTGCTCCGCCTCCCAGGGGAGATCGAGATTCGCCCTCAAGGCCACCGGTTGGCCGTCTTTGGTGACGGAATCCAGCCGTGCTATCAGGGTGATCTCTTCCTCCCATTCCCTCAGTTGGACCTCTCGGACCCGGAAGGTCCTTCGCTCGTTCTCGTCCGGATTCAGGATGATTCGCCCAATTCGCCCGTCCAGGATGGCCTCCTGCCCTTCCTGGGCCACCGAGGTGATATCTCCCAGCCCCGCCACCGCCGGCAGGGCCAGAGACCGGGCCAGGATCACCCAGTGGGAGGTCCGGGTGCCCATGTCCGTCGCGACGCCTATGATCTGGTCCGGATCGAACTGGACCGCCATGCTGGGAGTGAGGTTCGGCGCGATGAGGATCACGGGTTCATCCGGTCTGGGGATGTCGAACGGATCGGGAAGACCCATGATCCTGTGCAGGAGTCTGGCATGAAGGTCTTCGAGATCGTTCAGGCGATCGAGGACCATGGGGTTGAAGGTCTTTGTCCACATGGCCTGAAGCTCGAGAATCCGCCAGTTGAAGGCCTGTGGCGCGGTGAGGTGGTTGTCCCGGATATACTGGATCGTCTTGTCCGATACTTCCGCGTCATCCAGCATCAGGAGTTGGGGATCGAAGATCCGAGCCTCGATGGATCCGAGGCGCTCCCTGGTGGCCGCCTTGAGCTCCTCCAGCTTGGCTCGGGTCTCCTCCCTGGCCGAGAGGAAGCGTTGGACCTCTTCCTCCACCCGGTCTCCTTCGACTCGACGGTGTACCACCTCCGGAACCACGACCCGGAGCACGTGGACTCTGCCCTGGACGATTCCTTCCGAGACACCGAATCCATCTCTGATGATCGGCACCGCCTATTCCTCCTCGAATCCCCGGCGAACCAGGTCTGAAAGTGCTTCGATCGCTTCCTCAGCGTCCTCGCCGATAGCGGTAAAACGAAGAGTGGATCCCTGCTCGGCCGCCAGCATCAAGACCCCCATGATGCTCTTGCCATTGACCTGGAGTCCTTCCTTCTCCACCAGAATGTTGGCCGCAAAGGAGCCCGCCAGTTTCACGAGCATGGCCGCCGGCCGAGCATGCATGCCGGCCCGGTTCACCACCTGAACCTCGCCTACCCATTCCTTTCCGTCTGTCATCCAAGCCACCCAAAGAGGAAGATCGCTCCACACAACCCGCTAACGGACCAGAGGATCCACCGCCAGGACCCCTGCCCCAGCCTGCTTCCCAGAATCAGCCCCGAGGCCACCAGCGCCGCCCAGGGGAGAACGTGCACTCCGAAGGCCCATCCCCGTCCAATCACCAGACCCAGCACTCCACCCAGGAAGAAGACCCCCATGCCCGCCAAGCGGTCTGCTTGAAGGGGCAGCGCCAACTTCCGGAGCGTGTCTCCCACCTGGCTTCCCCTCTCCAGGCCAACGGCAAAACCACCGATCCGAAGGAGGAGATGCCCCAGGTTGTAGACCGAGAGGAAGAAGAGGACCGTCAACCCGGGGGATGCGCCCATGAGGGCCAGGCCCAGGGCCGCCAGCACCACCGCGGGGCGCCATCCTGCCCAGACCAGAGAATCGCCCAGGCTTCCCAAAGGT
>JASFRP010000296.1:0-5241 GCA_050114895.1 Gemmatimonadota bacterium | reverse complement strand
GCACCGGTTTGGCTCCGTTCAATGCCGGAGAGAAACGGAGCTTCGATGCGACTCTCAAACCCAGTTCGTCCAGCACCTCGTGTCCGGAACTTTGGCGGAGCGCCGCCTTGCGAACCGTTCCTTCCCGATCCACCAGGACCCAGACCTGGACCGTTCCACCGATTCCGGCTTCACGGAGGTGGGGCGGGTGTTCCGAGGCCAGAATCTGAGTGATTTCTGCCCAATTCCTGATGTCGGGACCCACGGTGTACCGGGTAGGAACGGGCCCGGCGGCAAGATCCTGCCACACGGGCCCGGCTTCCTCTTCCTTCCCGCTCATTTCCGCCGGTCTCGACGCGCGGTCTGCCTCGTTCTGCCCCGCACCACTCAGAGCTTGCTCCACATCCTCGTCGGGGCCACGTTGGGATACCAGCCTCCGGTAGCGCTGGTTGGGTTTGATGTAGAGCGCCCCTTCGGCGTACTGGAACACGACGTTGAAGTGTCGCACGAAGCCATTGCCGAGGATTCCCCCTGCGGCTTGCGCCTGCTTCGACCGTACCTCGGCGGGGGCCCACTCCGTGGGGATCTGCCAGAGGTCATACCCACCCACGCCCAGGCGGTGGCTGGTCCCCCTCCACCCGCGGATCTCGCCGCTCAGCCCCGTCCCGAGGTGCTCCTTTCTCGCCCCCTCCGGCGGCGAGAAAGGCCCACCTCCACCGACCAACAGCTCGAGGGTGCTCGCTGCCGCCAGATCGATGTAGACCTGTGTCGGGTGCGTCATTCCTTCCCCCACCTCCACCTCTGCCTCCAACCAAGGGGACCCCCCCTGAAGGCGGATGGGAATGCGCTTCCAGCCGGGATCCTCCGGGTGCCAGGAGAGGTCGTGCAGACGAATCACGGATTCGTCGTAGTCGATCTCCAGAGTGTGATAGGCCAGCAGGCTCCTGCCGATGACACCGTCGAAGGACCAGCCCTGTGTTCGGTCGCTCTGGCTGGCATAGACGGTCTGCGAGTCCAGAACCACCGAGCCCATGCGGAGGGACTGGTAGTCAGCGACGGATGCGGTGGAGGCTTCACCTGCCCCGGCTCCGGGGATCTGGACCTGAGTGGCCGGCGTCACGTCCACCACGCTGGAGAGCTCCCGGTGCAGGAGGTAGACGCCGCTCCAGCTCATCCCCGTGTCCAGGACCAGGTTGAGAGGTGGAGACCCGTTGACGCTGGTAGGCACGATGACCCGGGGACCCTGGACGTTGATGGGAATCTCTTCCTGCGATATGCCCTGGCTCGGGAGGCCGAGGGTTCCGGAGATCGCAAGGGAAACAACAACCACCGGAAGACGACAGCTCGGCGACCTGCCGAGGGAAAGAGCGGGATAGCCGGGGAAGACAGATGAAGCCATTGGAGACCCCGAGGCTTCTCCTGGAGCTGTTTTCATTTGATCCCTTTCCCTTGGCGAAGGCCCACCCACAGCCTTTGATCGGAGAAATTATCATTTTGATAACACTACGGGACCCGGGAAGGGAGGTTTCAGAGGGTCCCGAGGAAGCTGGGGCCTTCCGGGACGGGGCGTCTCAGCCGGAGTGCTCCAGCGGCGGAGGCCAGTGAAGTGACAGGGCCGGAACCGACGTTCAGCCTACTTGGCTATTCGGGGGCCGGCGCACGCGGTAAGACCGTGGGGGAAGGGGAATGAGGGTCATTCTGCCCTCAGGACGTCTGCTGGATCCACCCGGCTGATCCGCCGAGCAGGGACGTAGCTCGCCGACACAGACAACACGACAATCAACAGGATTACCGTGGCATAGGTCGGGGGATCCGAGGTCTGGATCCCGAAGAGAAAGGGAGTCAGAAGGCGGGAGGCCCACCAAGCCCCTGCGAGGCCCAAGGCTACCCCGGCGAGGCCAGTCCGCAGGTTTTCGCGGACCGTCGCCCCGATCAGACCCGATCCCCGAGCCCCCAGCGCCATCCGGATCCCCATTTCACGGGTCCGCAGCGACACGCTCCGAGCCGTAACTCCGATGACTCCAGCGGCCGCCAAGGTCGTGGCCAGGATGCCGAAAACGTTCATCAGGAGAGCTCGGTAACGCTCTTGGCTGGCCGATTCCTCCACCAGAGCTGCCACAGTAGTGGCGTTCCTTACCACCAAATCCGGGTCCACGGACCTCACGGCCTCTCCCATGAGGGGAAGGGCCTTGAGGGGGTCGATCCGAGTTCGAGCCACGAAGCAGACCTCCCAGTCCGGGTGCTGGGCGAATGGAATGAAGAACGCTGGCTCAGCGGCGGTCGAGAGCGCCTGTCGCTTCATATCACCGACGATTCCCACAACGGTGAGGGGATCCGTGGATCCGTTCCATTCCAACCGATTGCCCACGGGTGACTCGCCGGGCCAGTACCGGCGTGCCATGGTCTCGTTGACCACAATTGCCAGGGGGGCATCGGGTCCATCCTTCTCGGTCAGGGCCCGGCCCGCGAGCAAGGGGACGCCTAGCGTCTCCAGGTACCCTGGCCCGACCTGATAACCAAGGGGCGAGAAACGCTCCTCCGTCCCCGGGATCCGCACACTCCAGTTGGAGGTCTGGCCCGGAAAGGGCAGACGGCTCGTGCCGCTCACGGACCCGATCCCGGGAATAGACTCGAGCTGAGCGATGGCATTCTGAAAGAACGCGCTCCGAAGCTCCGGGTCCTGGAGCGGATACCGGGAAAACGGCAACCGTACCTCCACGCTGGCCAGGCCCCTTGCGTCGAAGCCGGGGTCCACGTGCAGGAGCCGGGACAGACTCCGGGTCAGCAACCCTCCGGCGACAAGGACCACCACTGTCAGGGCAATCTCGATCCCGATGATGGCCCCGGAGAAACGATGGTGGTGGCCGCTCGCACGGCCAGCCCCCATCAAGGTGGGGCCAACGATACCCCGAGACACCGCAATTGAAGGTCCGGACCCGAAGACCAAGGCCGCACACAATCCCAGGAAAGTAGAAAATCCCAGAACCCTCAGGTCCACTGCGACCTCCCCGAGGCGAGGGATCGGGGGGGCCACGGTTACCAGGACCTCGGTACCACCGACCGCGAGGGCGGCTCCGAGAGCGCTGCCCAGGAGGCCGAGGAGTAGACTCTCCGTCATGAGGAGGCGGGTGATCCTCCAGGCTCCTGCGCCCATGGCTGAACGGGTGGCAAGCTCGTGGCGACGACCCCTCAGCTCGGCCGCGGTAAGAGTGGCGATGTTCCCGCAGGCCATGAGGAGGAGAAGACCGGTGGCCCCAAGGAGGAGCAACAGAGGAGAGCCGAGCCCGCGGGTCTCCTCCCTGGAACGGGGATAGACTTGGGCATCGCCATGGGTGTCCGGATGCCCGGAAAGGACCGCGTGGGTTGCACGGCGCGCTTCATCCAATGTGACGCCCCGAGCCAGCCGGCCGATGATCTCCCAACTATATGCGTAACGGCCTGCGGGCCAGCCAGGAGCTCCGATAGGAAACCAGACGTCTCGCGCGCCCGGGTCGCCCTCTCCGGCAAGGGAAGCGCTCAGCCAGTGGACTCGGAAGTCCGGAGGGAGAACTCCAACGATGGTGAAGCGTTGGTCGTCCAGGATGACGGACCGGTCAAGGACGTCCGCTGCGCCCCCGAATAACCCTTGCCAGAGATCGTGGCTGATCACCACTACGGAGGCTCCACCATGACCGGACCCTGTCGCCTCTTCCTCCGGAAGGAACCAGCGACCGAGGATGGGTCGCACGCCAAGCAGGGGTAGCAAAGAAGCGGATGCCGCACCGGCTCGGAGCTCCGTGGCGCTTCCGATCCCGGTCAACGAGGCGATGTCCGTGGTGCCGGCGCGATAGGCCGCTAGGCGCTCGTAGATCCGATTCTCCTCCGATAGATCTCCATACTGGGAGTAGGTAAGGCGGGCACGGTCCCAAAGCTGGCCCTCGATCCCAGCGCGCCCGAAGCGATCTGGAATCGTCTGCCATACCACGACCAATCTGCCCGGATCCCTGTAGGGCAGCGCCTTCAGGAGCACCCCGTCGACGACGCTGAACATGGCAGTGGAAGCTCCGATGGCCAGGCCCAGAGTGAGGATCCCCACCGTGGCAAAGAGGGGCCTCCGACGAAGAGAGCGAAGTGATAAGCGGAGATCCTGGATCACGGATTGGAGGCCCCCTCCTCCGGTGGCTCCCTGCCGCCCCCAGGAGGGGGGCCGAAGCCGAAAGCGAAGGGCGAGAAGGAGGACGTCGACGGCGCCTCTCACCCATGCAGCCAGCCACGCCAAGCGCCCCCGCTGGCGGTGGGCCCGGAGGGCTTCCATGAACAACTCTTCCATCTCGCAACCGTATGAGGCGCGGAAGAGGGGAGGAAGAGCACGCAGCAGAGCCCTGTACCCCCTGATGCCCGGGGGAGTGGTCATCAGGGAACCACCCTCGAGGCCAACCGGTCCAGGACCGTCTGGGCCAACTGGCCGACTCTCCTCGCCTCCGCTGCCAGGATGCCTTCGCCCGCGGGAGTGAGGCGGTAGATACGCTTGCGCCGGCTCTCGCCTTCAGGGAAACCGCTGTTCTCCGTGAGCTCCTCAATCCACCCGAGGTTGGCTAGTTCCTCGAGGGAGCCGTATAGGGTGGCGGGCCAGAGACGGAGTCTCCCGTCGGTTTGGGTCAAGACGGACCGGACGATCCCTGAACCGTGGAGAGGGTTTTCAGAGAGTGCCGTAAGGATGTGGAACCAATGGGTCCTCAGCGGGAGATGACGGTTCGGATCAGGGCCCTGGGAGTCTGGATCAGCCATGGAGTGTGGATCTCACATTACGATATCGATCTATATTATATCAGTCTATATAATAGAGACAATCGACCGGCGCAAGTGGCTTCCCCGGAACCATCCCTGACCGGTCGTTGTTCCGGAAGATCTCGTCGAGAGCTGTTCTCGTCCGGGTGACTGCCGGCTCCGGGGAGGTGATGCCGGAGAATCCGGCACTGAGCCGAGGCCACCTGGAAACGCATTCAAACCTTCCTGGACGGAGGGGCGTCTCATGGAGTAGTGTAGAGTTTCTACATCTCGTCCTCGGACCCCGGCCCAACCGTCGGAGACACACCATGAGGGACATCCTTCGCGGAACGCTGGACCTCCTGATCCTCAGGGTCCTGGCCCTGGAGCCCATGCACGGGTGGGGGATCAGCGAACGCATCGAGTGGATGAGCGGCGAAGTCTTCACCGTGAACCAGGGCTCCCTGTACCCGGCCCTCCAACGCCTGCTGCGAAAGGGATGGGTATCCTCCCGGT
>JASFRP010000295.1:0-5252 GCA_050114895.1 Gemmatimonadota bacterium | reverse complement strand
CTGGCAGGAGGAGAGAATCTCCCGTGCCGAGATCTCCCGCCGCGCGGACCTCTCCCGTTCCACCGTATCGGAGATCATCGGGACACTCCTCCCCACCGGGATCGTGGCCGAGACCGGAATCGGACCGTCCAGCGGAGGGCGGCGGCCGATCCTCCTCGAGTTCCAGGACGACAGCTGTTTCATCCTGGGGGCAGAGTTGGGGGCGAGCCATGTAGCGGTCGCGCTCACCGACCTCCGCGGCCGGGTGCGCGCCTGGGCGCACCGGAGCCACCCGGTACGGGAAGATCCGCAGGGCTCGCGGGAACTACTGGAGAGCCTGTGCCGGTCATGTCTGGACGAGGTACCCCGCGAGGGTCGCCCCCTTCTCGGGATCGGGGTCGCCGTCCCCAGCCCGGTGGATCCGGAGCGACCCGACTGGCTCCCCGAGCTGGTGCTCCCCCGCTGGAACGGCAGGCTGGGGCTCCTGGAGATGGCGCGTAGGTTCGAGGTTCCCCTTCTGGTGGACAATGACGCCAACCTGGGTGCGCTGGCCGAACACTGGTGGGGGGCCGCCTGCGGGGTGGACGATTTCGCGTACATCAAGGTAGCAACCGGTGTTGGCTCCGGTCACGTCATCGGGGGAGAGATCTACCGGGGAGCAACCGGGGTGGCCGGGGAAATCGGCCACTTGGCCATGGATCCAAAGGGCAAGCCCTGCGTGTGCGGGCTGCGGGGGTGCCTCGCTACTCTTGTGGGGGCTGCTGCACTGGAGGAAAGGACGCGGGAGCTGGCCGGCGAGCACCCCGGGAGCGCCCTCGCGGCCGGAGACATCTCGATCACCGCCATCGAGGACGCGGCCCTGTCCGGAGATCCTCTCGCGCTCCAGGTGGTCCAGGAAGCAGCCGAGCACCTGGGTATCGCGGTGGCAGGTATGCTGAACCTGATGAACCCGTCCCTGGTGGTGGTGGGCGGCGGACTGGCCCGGCTCGGGGAGCTCCTGCTGGAGCCGCTCCGCGAGACGGTCCGCCGGAGAACGCTGGTGAGCTCGGTGGCCGCCTCCGAGATGCGCACGAGCGAGCTCGGCCCCCGGGCCACGGCCATCGGGGCCGCGACCCTGGTATTGAAGACGACCTTCGCCGAGGAGCGGCTGTTCCCCGCGGTCGCGGCGGCCCTGGAGGTTTCGTGAACTCCGTACGGCCCCCCCGCCGCCATCTCCTCGGCCTGGCCCTCGTCTCGATCCTGGTGGTGGGGTCGGGGGGCCGGTGCGGGGAGGACCCCATGACCTGGCGAGTCGTCTGGCAGGACGAGTTCGAGGGGGCCGCTGGACAGTCCCCGGATCCCTCCCGGTGGCAATTCGACGTCGGGGAGGATTGGGGGAACGCCCAGCTCGAGTACGACACCTCCCGCCCCCAGAACGTCTCGCTCGACGGGAACGGGAACCTCGCCATCACCGCCCGGAAGGAGGAGTACCTCGGGCGGGAGTACACGTCGGGACGGATCAACACGAGGGGCCTGTTCGAGCAGCAGGGAGGCCGTTTCGAGGCGCGCATCCGGCTCCCGGTGGGCCGGGGAATCTGGCCCGCCTTCTGGCTGCTGGGCTCCGACTTCGAGGAGGTCGGTTGGCCCACCTGCGGTGAGATCGACATCATGGAATACCGGGGGCAGGAACCCGACATCGTCCACGGCAGCGTGCATGGGCCGGGATACTCGGGCGGATCCGCAGTTACCGGCCGCTACGATTCGGCCGGGGTCGGCCTGGACGGGGATTTCCACATCTTCGCCGTCGAATGGGATTACGACCGGATCACCTGGATCCTGGACTCCACCCGCTACCTGTCGATCACCCGCGATTCTCTCCCTTCCGGCACCCGCTGGGTGTTCGACCACCCGTTCTTCATCATCCTGAACGTGGCGGTGGGAGGAAACTTCGTAGGCCCTCCCGACTCCGAAACCTCCTTCCCCCAGACCATGCTGGTGGATTGGGTTCGAGTCTATCGACTGGAGCCGTGACCCGGTTTCGGCGGCTGGGTTGGGCCGCCCTCCTGCTCTTGACCGCGGCCGCGACGAGCTGTGGCCGCAACCGGCCGGAACCGCCTCCGGGTGTGCTCGTCGTATCCCAGGAGCAACAGTCGTCCTGGGTGCGCAACTTCAACCCGCTGTCCACCGCCGCCGCCCCCCGCTGGCCGACCCTGGCCGGGATCTACGAGCCCCTCTTCGTGTACAACAGCGTCCGCAACGAGTACGTTCCCTGGCTGGGGGTGGCCAGGACCTGGCGGGAGGGGAACCGCGTGCTGCGGGTCACGACCCGCAAGAACGTCCAATGGTCCGACGGCGCACCATTCACCGCGAGGGACGTGACGTTCACGTTCCAGCTCCTCCGGGACCATCCCGCCCTCGATCGACGGGGGGTCTGGACCTTCCTGGAGGATGTGATGACGATCGACGAACACACCGTGGACTTTCGTTTCCAGCGGGTGTTCATCCCCGGATTCGACGAGCTGGCGGCGCAGCAAATCGTCCCGGAGCACGTGTGGAGCAGGGTCGAGGATCCTGTGATCTTCCCGAACGAAGACCCGGTCGGCACCGGGCCCTTCACCGAGGTGCGTGTCTTCCGGAATCAGGTCTACGAGCTGGGTCGGAATCCGCGCTACTGGCAGGAGGGCCTGCCCCGGGTGGAGGCCATCCGCTGTCCGGCCTATCCATCGAACGATCGGGCGAACATGGCCCTCGTGTTCGATGAGGTGGACTGGGCGGGAAACTTCATCCCCGCCGTGGACCGCATATTCGTGGAGCGCAGCCCCACTACCCACCACTACTGGTTTCCCCTGACCGGCAGCAGCATCTTCCTCTACGCCAATACGACCCGCTCTCCCTTCGACAGTTCCCGGGTCCGGAAGGCGATCAGTATGGCCATCGATCGCCAGCTCCTGGTCGATGTGGCCATCTTCCGCTACACCCGTCCTGCCGATGCCACCGGACTCAGCGACGGCTACACCGCATGGCGAGATCCAGGAATCGCCGCGGAGGGGGACTGGGTACTGCACGACGCGGATCGTGCCAACCGGCTCCTCGACGAGGCGGGTCTCCCCCGGGGCGCGGACGGGATCAGACGGTCCCCGGACGGAACTCCCCTTCGGTACGAGATCCTGACGGTTGCCGGCTGGTCGGACTGGGTACGAGCCTCCCAGGTGATCGCCCGGGGCCTGCAGGAGGTCGGGATCGAAGCATCGGTCCGGAGCTACGACTTCAGCGCATGGTTCCAGCGCGTCCAGAAGGGCGAGTTCGACCTCACCATGGGGTGGTCCTTCGAGGGCCCCACTCCCTACCTCTTCTACCGGTGGCTCATGTCCACGTCGACGGTGAAGCCGGTCGGGGAGAACTCCCACGGGAACTGGCACCGGTACGGCAGCCCGGCCGCGGATTCGGTCTTCACCGCCTTCGAGCGGGAGCCGGATTCCCGGCGCCAGGAGGAGTTGTGCCTGGAAATGCAGCAGATCTTCGTCGACGAGGCACCTGCGATCCCCCTCTATCCCAACCCATCCTGGGCCGAGTACAACACCGCCCGCTTCGAGGGATTCCCATCCCGGGAAGATCCCTACGCGGACCCTTCTCCGAACAAATTCGATCGGGGCGACATGCTTCTCGTCCTCACGTCGCTGAGACCCCGGGAGGACTAGGGAATGCGGTACCTCCTGCGACGACTCGGGTTCTACCTCCTCGCCGCGTGGGTCGCCATCACTCTCAACTTCTTCCTCCCCCGCCTCATGCCGGGAGATCCGGCCACCGCCCTCTTCGGGAGGTTCCGGGGGCGCCTGGGGCCGGAAGCGCTGGAGGCTCTCCGGGAGACCTTCGGGCTCACCGAGGCCCCCCTCCTGAGCCAGTACCTGACGTACCTGGGACATGTCCTGCGGGGAGAGTTCGGGATTTCGGTTGCGTACTTTCCGGCCCCCGTCTCCCAGGTGATCGGCTCGGGGCTCGTGTGGACCCTGTTCCTGGCCGGCACCGCGGTGGTGCTGAGCTTCCTCGTCGGCACCCTCCTCGGCATCGCATCCGCCTGGTGGCGGCGGGGCTGGCTCGACACGATTCTGCCCCCCACCCTGGTCTTCGTCGGGGCATTCCCCTACTTCTGGCTGGCCATGGTGGCCCTTTTCGTATTCGGATTCACCCTGGGCTGGTTCCCCCTCGGTCACGCCTACGGGGACGACCTCACTCCCACGTTCGACCTCGCCTTCCTGGCGGACGTGGCCCGCCACGCAGTGCTGCCGGTGGGCACGGTGGTGCTGGTAACGCTGGGCGGGTGGCTTCTCTCCATGCGGAACACCATGATCTCCGTGCTCGGGTCCGACTACGTGAACCTGGCGTGGGCCAAGGGCCTCCGACCGGCCCGCGTAGTGTTCCGATACGCGGCCCGCAACGCCCTCCTCCCCAGCGTGACCGGGTTCGGGATGGCACTCGGGTTCGTTCTGGGAGGATCGCTGCTCACCGAGATCGTCTTCTCCTATCCGGGACAGGGTTACCTGCTGCTGCAGGCGGTCCGGAGCCAGGACTATCCCCTCATGCAGGGGATCTTCCTCGTCATCACGCTGGCGGTGCTGGGAGCGAACTGGCTGGTGGATCTGGTCTACCTCTGGCTGGATCCGCGCACCCGGGATGGACGGTCATGAGCGGGCCGGTCGCGACGGGAGGGGCGGCCGCCTGGGGACAGGCGATCCGCCGGGACCGCAAGGGAACGCTGGGGGCGATCCTTCTCGCCGTATTCGCCCTTGTCGCCGTCCTCGGCCCCTTCCTGGTCGGCGATCCCGATGCCCTGGTGGGAATCCCCCTCCAGCCACCCTCTCCGGAGCACTGGCTGGGAACCACCGGCCAGGGCCAGGACGTGCTCGCCCAGCTCGTGGTGGGAACGAGGATGTCCCTCGCCATCGGCTTCTCCGTGGGCTTGACGGTGGTTCTCATCGGCTCCCTGGTCGGAATCACGGCCGGATACTTCGGCGGCCGCGTGGACGGATTCCTCTCCCTCCTCTTCAACGTGTTTCTCGTGATCCCCGGACTCCCGCTCGCCATCGTGATCGCCGCCTACCTTCCCTCCGGCCCCCTCACCCTGGGATTCGTGCTGGTGGTCACCGGCTGGGCCTGGAATGCCCGCGTGCTTCGCGCGCAGACCCTCGCCCAGCGGAATCGTGACTTCGTGGCGGCGGCCATCGTGGCGGGAGAGTCGAGGTTCCGCATCATCACCCGGGAGATCCTGCCCACCATGACGTCCCTGCTCGTGGCGC
>JASFRP010000294.1:0-5263 GCA_050114895.1 Gemmatimonadota bacterium | reverse complement strand
GTTGTCGAAGGTGTGCTGACCCATCTCGGCGATGTCGGTGATGGTGAGGTACCGATTGTGGAAGATCATGTCCGTGTCGATGTTGTCCTTCTTCACGACCCAGACACGGCCTTTGAGGACTTCGGGCCTCTCAAGAAGAGTCCCCCGGGGCGTGGACGAATCCCCTACCCCAGCCGGATGGGCCGAGGGCTCCTTCCGTCCGCTCCCCACGCCGAAGAGAACCGGTGCCTCTGGGATGTGGTCCGGAAGGGCGATGACCCCGGCCACTGCAGAGGCCGCCACCACCGCCGGCGAGGCGAGGTAGACCTCGCCCTTTCCCTGCTTGCCGGCGAAATTCCGATTCCCGGTGCTCACCGTCACCTCCCCGGGGCCGTTCTGGCCTACCTGCCCCGCGGCGCACCCGGCGCATCCCGCGTTGCTCACCAGGGCCCTGGCCTCCTTGAAGACGTCGATGAGTCCCGCATCCAGGCACTGCCGCCAGATCTTGTCCGTGCTGGGGACGATCTTCAGGACCACCCCAGGGGCGACCTTCCTCCCCTTGAGGATTTCCGCCGCCACCTGCAGGTCCTCGAAGCGACCGTTGGTGCAGGAGCCGATGAAGGCGGAGCCGATCTTCGTTCCCGCGACGCTGGCTACCTCCACCACGTCCTCGGGATGCCCCGGCCGCGAGGTTTGGGGCGTCAGCCCCTGGATATCCACCTCGACGGTCTTCTCGTAGGTGGCGTCGGCATCGGCGTAGACCCCCTCCACCGGTTGCCCCCTCGCCTGGCTGGCGTGGTCCAGAACCTCCCGGTTCGGGGGGAAGATGGCGATGATCCCACCCATTTCCGTGGCCATGGAGGAGATGGTGATGCGGGAGGAGAGGCTCAGTCCCTCCACCACGTCCCCGTAGATTTCGGCCGCGTACCCAAGGAGCCCGTTGGCCCCCGTCACCTTCAGCATGGCCAGCGTGATATCCTTCGCTGAAGCGCCGGGGGAGGGGTTTCCCCGGAGGACGATCCTTGCCGTGGGGGGGACCTTGAACCAGACCTTGCCGAAGGCCCACGCCTGGGCGATGTCCACGTCTCCCATCCCCTGTCCGAAGGCGCCGATGGCGCCCAGGATGTTGGCGTGGGAATCGGTGGATACGAAGGTGGATCCGGGCACCGCCAGCCCTTCGTCGATGGCCAGGTGCGTCCCAATCCCGGCGTCGATGTCGTACACATCGATGCCTTCGCCCCTGGCGAACTCCCGGCAGATCTGCTGGTTGGTGGCGTACTTCTGATCGGAGCCGCCCGGGTTGCAGTCGAAGGTGAACACGGTCCTGGACGGGTCGGCTACCGGCAGTGCGTTGTCCCTGATGTTCTTCACGACATTGGCGCCACCGAAATCCCGAGCCGCGCGGACGTCGATGGTGATGTCGACGATGTCCCCGGGGGACACCTCTCTGCCGGCGTGAGACCCGATGATCTTCTCGATGATGGTTTTGCCCACGTAACCTCTCCTCCTCGCTGGCATCTGGGACCCCGTTTGGGCCCCACCCCCGTTATCCGGGCTCGCCTCCCCGGGCGACGTCTTCGAGTCCTCGGACGGACCGAATGGTCACTTCCCGGCCACGGGTCTCGATGATTCGTCTCTTTCGGAGATCGCTCAGGGCCCGGGCCACGCTCTCCCGGCTGGTGGCCAGCTCGTGCGCCATCTCCGACTGCGTTCGGGCCACCCTGAAGCTCCCGCCGTCCGCCAACACACCGGAGCGCTCCGCCAACTCCAGCAACGTCTTGGCCACTCGGCTCGGGACGCTGCGAAGGGACACCTTCTCCACCACGGAGACCAGAGCCCTGAGGCGCCGCCCCAGGTTCCGGATAACCGTGTCGGCGATCTCCGGGTGCTCTCGGTACAGGCGTTGGAAATCGTCCAGGGATAGGAAGTAGAGCTCCGAGTCCTCCGCTGCACGTCCGGATGCCGGGTAATCCCCTCCGTCGAAGAGGGGAAGCTCGGCCACGCTCTGTACCGGGGTCTCCGAGTGCAATACCTGTTCCCGCCCGTCGGCCGTCGAGCGGTAGATCTCGACCCGTCCTCCCACCAGGAGATACACTCCCCGAGCCCTCTCCCCTTTTCGGAAGAGGAGTGTTCCGGCAGGGACCAATCGCCGCACCATCCGAGAGGCCACGAGCTCCAGGGCCTGAGGAGAGAGACCCCTGAAAAAGGAGACGCCCCGGAGAAGTACCGCCGGATTTCGAGTCACCGAAAACCCCATCGGATTGCGAGTCCGGGTGAGTGACGTTCGTCACATCAAGATGACGATATGCCCTCGGTTTCGGAAGGACACCTCCGGCCATGAGCAAGCCGAAGAGGACTACCGTCGACGCTTTGCTCCTGGCCCTTCCACCGGAGACGCCCCATCCTTGTTTCTCGGAGTCGGGACCCAGGGATCAAAGGAGGTGTGACCAGATGAACGGTTGGCAGTGGCCCAGGCACGTCGGGTGGCGGCCTCTGTGTGTCTTCCTCGTTGTTACCGTGGCCGGCTGCCGGCCCGGATCCGGGGGAGCCTCCGGGGATCAGGTTTCTCGCCCCTCCTCGCTGGAGCGTTATCTGGAGTTTGCGCGGGGAGCGGTCTCCGGGGAGCGGGCCCGGGCTATGGTAGCGGCCGTGGATCCCTCCTACCGGGTCCCGGGAAACCGGTTCTTCGACGAAACCATCGCCGGGGTCGTGGAGGTCCTGGAGGCGTCCGGATACCGTGACGAGGCCGATGCGGCCGGAGCTTCCCTGACCTATCGCATCGAGAGGAGGGATCTCTCCCGTCCCGCCTGGGAACCGGTCCGGGCTTCCCTGGCCATGGAGGGCTCCGGCACCCCTCTCATGGAGCTGGGGTCCAACATCAACCTCGTGGCGGCCTACTCCCACCCCACGCCAGGGGGGGGCGTCAGTGCGGAGGTCGTGTACGTCGGCCAGGGAAATGAGGAGGATTTCCAGGGGAAGGATGTGGAGGGGAGAATCGTCTTCGGAGAAACGAGCGTCGGCCAGCTCTTCCGCCGGGCGGTGCAGGCGAGAGGTGCTCTCGGTGTCCTGGCTTACGACCTTCCAGCCTACAATCGGCCGGAGGAGAACCGGGACATCGCCCACATGTCCTCGATTCCCTACGACAGCGCGGCGGCGTCCTGGGGACTCCTCCTCTCCGGGAACGCCAAGGACGCCCTCCTGGACGCCCTCGCTTCTGGACCGGTGCGACTCCACGTGGAGGTGGAGACCCTCCTCTATCCCTCGGAAGAGCTGACTCTGGTGGCGGAGGTTCACGGCTCGCGGATGCCGGAGGAGCGTTTCGTCCTCAGCGCCCACGTCCAGGAATCAGGAGCGAACGACAACGCCTCGGGCGTGGCGGCCCAGGCGGAGATCGCCCGGGCGCTGGCAGAGGGTGTCCGAACGGGGGTCTTCGTTCCCCACCGCACCATCACCATGATCTGGGGAGACGAGATTCGGTCGACCCAACGATTTCTGGAGGATGACCCGGTCCGGGCCCAGGGGGTTCGATGGGGGATGAGCCTGGACATGGTGGGAGAAGATACGGACAAGACCGGGGGTACCTTCCTCATCGAGAAAATGCCGGACCCCTCTGCCATCTGGACCCGAGGAGAGGACCAGCACACCGAGTGGGGGGGACGCCCCCTCACAATCGACCAGCTTACCCCTCATTACCTGAACGACTTCGTTCTGAACCGCTGTCTGGACCAGGCCGCCGGGTCGAGCTGGGTGGTGCGGACGAATCCCTTCGAAGGCGGCAGCGATCACGTCCCCTTCCTCACGGCAGGCACGGCAGGGATTCTACTCTGGCACTTCACGGACCAGTTCTACCACACCGATGGGGACCGGCTGGACGTGGTGTCTCCCACCACCCTGTGGAACGTAGGTGTTTGTGCCGCCGTCTCTGCCATGGTCCTGACGACCGTCGACGAGGAGATGGCAGGTTACCTGGTTGGGGAGGTGGAGCGAAGTGCTCTGGCTCGGTTGGATACCGAGGGCAGGCTGAGTCGGGAGCAGGTGGCAGGCGGAGGTAATCCCCAGGAGGAACGGGAGATCCTCGAGGCCTGGACCACCTGGTACCAGGGCGCTCTGGACGCCATGAAGGATCTGGAAGCCGGGGGTGCGTCCCCCAGCACCCTGAAGGCCATCGAAGATGCTCGCTCCCGGGTCGGCCAATTCGGGGAGGAACAGGTGGCGGGACTCCTTCGGCGGGAATGAGATCGTTTCGCTTCCCCCTTTACGCTCCCTCTCCCTCCCTCGGAGGGCAAGGGGACAGTCACTGAACTGTGGCAGGTCAGGTGCTCAATGCGCTTTCAGCACGAGATCGTCATCCAGCGTCCGGTATCCGACGTCTTTACGTACATGGACGACGTGAGCCGCGAAAGGGAATGGCAACCCGGAATCCTGGACGCACGTAAGGAGCCCCCTGGACCTACTGAGGTTGGGACGCGGAAGTCCTATGTGAGCGAGTTCATGGGCCGGCGGATCGAGAACACCTATGTCACCCGGGTATTCGACCTCGACCGACAGGTCATCTACGAGACCACGCCGGATTCTGTGCTCCAGGCGAAAGCCGAGCTCCGCTGGGAGCCGGCGGGATCCGGAACCCGGGTGAGCATGAGCTTCGATGGGAAGGTCCGGGGCCCTCTTCGGTTCGTACCGCAGCGGATACTGGAGGCGGCCTATCGGAAAGAGCTGGAGAAGACCCTGGGGCTCTTGAAGGCACGGCTGGAATCCTAGAGCTGGGGGGGCGGAGCGGGAAAGGGGGAGAGCCGGTGCCCTCCCCCCTTGAGACCAGGAACCGCTCCAGGCCCACTCGAGTTGGACAGTCGGAAGCTCAGTCACCACCGCCGAGGTAGAGGGCCACGCCCCCGACGATCCCGAAGAAGGCGGTGTTCCCTCCATCGGAGTTCCCTTGCATATACCGGCCTTCCACGAAGATCTCCGTATCTCCCATTGGGAATCCGTACCCGGCTCCACCGCCAAACGCGAATCCCGTATCGGACTCCCCCTCGTACCCGTCCGAGCTGTATTTGTGTACCATGAGACCCGCCTCTCCGAATACGTAGACCCCACCTGCGGCCTCTGGCGTGAAGTCGTACAATAGCCCTGCCATGCCCCCGTAGGGGTAGGTTTTGTAGCCGTCCACATCGCTGTGGCTGTTCTGTCCGAAGAAGCCCTCCCCCGCGACGGCGAGGCCCTCGGTTCCGATGGGGAAGGTGACGCCCGCCACGCCTATATACCCGGTCTTGGCGTAGTCGGAGTA
>JASFRP010000293.1:0-5264 GCA_050114895.1 Gemmatimonadota bacterium | reverse complement strand
AGGGATTGTTCGAAGGTGTTGTAACACTGGGGGCAGCCCAGGCGGCCCACCTCCTTGAAAGCGGACGCTGTAAGACCGCAGAAAGCGCAGGTGAGGTCACTCCCCTCCTCTCCCTCCTCGCTGCTCTGGTCCCCTCCCAGCTTCGCAAGGAAATCGGCCAGGGGGAGATTCCCCGGGGTGGTCGGGGTGTACAACCCCCTCTCCGCGGCGCACTGCTCACACAGGTGGTACGTGGTGGTCTCGTTGTCCACTACCTGGGTGAGCTGCATCACCGACGGGTTCTTCCCGCAGACGTCGCAGACCTTCTCAGGCCCTTCCTTCATGCCCGATCGAACCTCCTGAGTGGGAAATCACACCGACTCCATCCCAGGGCTGGAGGGTCCCCTCCTCGAGAAGGAGCACCCGGTCACACCGTTGAGCCAGCTCCAGGTTGTGGGTCACCAGAACCATGGAGGTTCCCTCCTCTTCTCGAAGCTGGAAGAGCAGCTCATGCAGATCCCTGCTGGTGGGCCCGTCCAGATTCCCCGAGGGCTCGTCGGCGAGGACAACGAGAGGGTCGTTGGACAGCGCCCGGGCCACGGCCACCCTTTGTTGCTCTCCCCCGGAAAGCTGGGTTGAAAGATGGTTCTTTCGCTCACTCAAACCCACCGCGTCCAGGAGCTGGTGCGCCCTGCTCAGAGCATCCTCCTGGGATTGCCCTGCGATTCGGCGGGGTAGGGCCACGTTCTCCAGGGCGGAAAACTCCCTCAGGAGGTGATGGAACTGGAAGACGAAGCCCACGTACTTGTTTCGGATCTCCGCCCGCCTCAGGGCATCCATGCTCGTGAGGGGCAGTCCCCCCAGGAGCACATCGCCGCCCGTCGCCCCGTCCAGGGCTCCCAGGAGGTGGAGGAGGGTGGACTTACCGACCCCGCTGGCGCCGATGACCGCCACCACTTCCCCCTTCTCCACCCGTAGCTCTACCCCCCGCAGAATGCGGAGTTCACTGCCGTCCCCCGCCTTATAACTCTTCTGGAGGTTCCTGGCCTCGAGGGCCGGGACCTCCGCCTCTTGCCCCTCTGCCAGCACGTCGGCGGAGTTATTCATGTCGGATTGCCTCCACCGGTTCCAGACGAGAGGCCTGGACGGCCGGATAGATCGTGGCGGCGTACGCCACCGCCACGGTGGCCAGAAAGATGAGAACCACGTCCATGGTGTGGAGAGCCACCGGGAGACGGTCCACGAAATACACGTTGGGGGGGAGGGAGATGAGCTCGTACGTGTCCAGCAGCCAGCAGATGCCGCTGCCCAGGGCCGTCCCGGCAATCGCTCCGATGAGCCCGATCCAGAGGCCCTGGAGGACGAAGACGTGGAGGATCCTCCTGTTCGTCATGCCCATGGATTTCAGAATCCCGATCTCACGGGTCCGGTCCACCACCACCATTACCAGCGTACTGACGATGTTGAACGCAGCCACGACGACGATGAGGAAGAGGATGATCCACATCACCAGCTTCTCGAGCTTCAAAGCCGAGAAGAGCTCCCGGTTGGTGACGTCCCATCCCTCGGCGTAGTAGGGATACCCCAGCACCGAGTCGATGGCCTCGGCGATGGCCGAGGCCCGCCACGGGGCGTTGGTGCGAACACCGAGCCCGGTGATCACGTCGTCCTCCTCCAGGCCGAGAAACTCCTGTACGTCCTCGATCCGGGCGTAGAGATTCTCCATGTCGTAGTCGTAGAGGCCCGTAGAGAAGGTGCCCGTGACCTCGAACTGCCGGATCGCCGGGTAGAAGTCTCCCATGGGACCCTGCCGCAGAGCCTCCATGGAGTAGAGAACGACCGTGTCTTTCGGGAAGAGGACCATCCGGTCGGCCAGGCGGCTTCCCACCAGGATGGGGGGATAGCCCGACTCCGTGTCCTGGAGGGTCAGGAACCCCTCCTTGATCTTCTCCTCAATCCCGGTGGCGGCCTCGTCCAGGTCCTCCACCGAGACCCCGTAGAGGTCTGCCGCCTGTGCGAAATCAACCCGGGCCATCCCCACCTTCGTCAAAAGGAAAGGAGTGACCGTCTCCACCCCTTCCACTGTCCTCACCGAGTCCCGGATGGGTCTCCAGTTCGCCATTCTCAGGGACTCGGAATACTCCAGGACGATGATGTGGGGGTTCGCCTCCAGGATCTTGTTCTGGAAGTCTTCCTGGGCCCCGGTCATCACGGCGATGACCACGATCAGAGCGGTCACCCCTACGGTGACCCCTCCAAGGGAGATCCAGGTGATGAACGAGAGGAAGGCCCCTCCCTTTCGGGGTGCGAGATACCGGCGAGCGATTTCCCAGGCGAGCTTCATTGCACGGCCCCGGGGGCGCGGCCCCCTACTCCTCGGTTCGGAGAACGGGGAAGAGGATCACGTCCCGAATGGAGGCCTGGTCCGTGAGGATCATCGTGAGGCGGTCGAGGCCCATCCCGACCCCGCCCGTAGGAGGGAGCCCATACTCCAGGGCCCTGATGTAGTCTTCATCCACCTGCTGGGCCTCGTCGTCCCCGCGGGCTCTGAGCCTGGCCTGCTCCTGGAACCGGGCCCTCTGGTCAAGAGGATCGTTCAACTCTGAGAAGGCGTTCGCCACCTCCTGCCCCGCTACGAACAGCTCGAACCGCTCCGTCAACTCCGGGTCTTCCCGGTGGGTCTTGGCCAGAGGGCTGAGCTCCTTCGGGTAGTCTGTCACGAAGGTCGGCTGCTGAAGCCCGTCCTGCACCAGCGCCTCGAAGAGCTTGTCCAGGAGCTTCCCTCTTGCTGCCCCTTCCAGCTCCGGAAGACGCAGCTTGTAGGCCCTGTCCCGGAGCTCTTCCTCCGAGAGGGCCCCGGGGTCCTCCTGCATGGCGTCGGCCAGCGCATCCATAAGGCGGACCCGCGGGAAGGGGGAGGCGAAGTGGATCTCCTGCCCCTGAAAGCTGACCGTCCTGGCCCCCACGGCCCGATCCACCAGGTGGATCATGAGACGCTCCACAAACTCCATCATGTCGTTGTAGTCGGCGAAGGCCTGGTAGAACTCCAGCATGGTGAATTCGGGATTGTGGGTGCGGTCGATCCCCTCGTTCCGGAAATCCTTGGCGATCTCGTAGACCCGCTCGAACCCGCCGACCACCAGACGTTTGAGGTAGAGCTCGTCGGCAATCCGGAGGTACATGGTCCGATCCAGTGCGTTGTGCCTGGTGACGAACGGGCGAGCCGAAGCCCCCCCGTAGAGGGGCTGCAGAGCCGGGGTCTCCACCTCCAGGAAACCCTCACCATCCATGAATTCCCGAATGGCGGTGATGATCTTCGCTCGAGCCCGGAAGACCTCCCGGACGTGAGGATGCACGGCCAGGTCCGCGTAGCGCTGCCGGTAACGGGACTCGACGTCGGCAAACCCACCATGGATGATGGTCTCCCCCGTCTCCGGGTCTTCCTCCGCCTTGCCGAGGGGAAGTGGACGAAGAGACTTGGAGAGCAGCTCCCAGTGTTCGGCCCGGACGGTGACCTCTCCCGTACGGGTCCGGAAGAGAGGACCTTCGATGCCCAACCAGTCTCCGAGATCCACCAACTCCATGACGTTCCGGAAGGATTCCTCCCCGAGAACGTCCCTTCGGAAGTAGACCTGGATCGCTCCCGATCCATCCTCCAGATGTCCGAAGGCGCTCTTTCCGTGACCTCGGAAGCTCTTCAACCGACCCCCCACTCGAACGGCGCTTCCGTGGGCCTTCTCGTCCAACCTCCCTGCCCCCTCCTCCTCTTCAAACAGCCTCGCCGCTTCCTCCATCCGATGGGTCCGATCGAAGCGATAACCGAAGGGAAGGATGCCTCTGGCCTGGAGGAGATCCAGCTTCTCTCGCCGGATCCTCATTACCTGGTTCAGGTCCTCGCTCATGCCGCTGCGGCCCCGCCGAATTTCTTGAGGAAGGACTCGATGAACGGGTCGAGCTTTCCGTCCATCACTCCATAGACGTCTCCTACCTTCAGCTCCGTCCGATGATCCGACACCATCGTGTAGGGGGCAAAGACGTAGGAACGGATCTGACTACCCCATGCGATATCCAGCTTCGTCGCCTCCATCGCTTCCTTTTCGGCCTCTTTCTCCCGGAGGGCGTGCTCGTAGAGGGCGGCCCGGAGCATCTTCATGGCGGTGTTTCGGTTCTTATGCTGTGAGCGCTCCTGCTGGCAGGATACCACGATACCTGTCGGCTCGTGGGTTATGCGGACGGCTGAATCAGTCTTGTTCACATGCTGGCCTCCGGCGCCGGACGCCCGATACGTGTCGATCCGAAGGTCCCCCTCGTCGATCTCGACCTCGATATCATCGTCGATGGCCGGATAGACGAATACCGACGCGAATGACGTGTGCCTCCGGGATTGGGAGTCGAAGGGGGAGATCCGCACCAGGCGGTGCACCCCCTTCTCAGCCTTCAGATACCCGTATACGTGATCTCCCGTGATCTCCAGGGTAGCGCTCTTGATCCCGGCTTCCTCCGCCGGTTGCAGATCGAGGACCGTAACGGTAAAGCCTCGCCGTTCGCCCCACCTGGTGTACATCCTCAGGAGCATCTCGGCCCAATCCTGGGATTCGAGTCCCCCTGCGCCGGGGTGGACGGTGAGGATCGCGTCTCTGTGGTCGTCATCACCCTGCAGCATCGTCCGGAGCTCGAGATCTTCCGCCTCCCGGATGGCCGCCTTGAGCTCGGTTCCGAGCTCCTTCTCCAGGCCCTCATCAGATTCCGTTTCCAGGAGCTCCCCCAACTCTCGGAGCTCCTGCGTGCGTGCCGACAGGGCTTTCCAGGGCTCGACCCAACCCTTCAGGCCGTTGGCCTCCTCGATGATGCTCCTGGCTTTGTCCTGGTTGTCCCAAAACCCGGGCGAGGCCATGGACTCCTCCAACTCCCTCAGGCGGGCCTCGCGGTTTTCGACGTCAAAGATACCCCCGGAGCTCGGCGACCCGGGCGTCCAGCTCTTCGAGTTGATCCCACTGCTCGTTCGTCATGACTCAAGTCGACTTCTTCTCGGGAGCTATGCAGAAGAGGGGCCGCCACTGCGGACGGCCCCTCCGGAACCCACCAAAAATATACCGGCCCCGCCGAGGGGCATCAACCTGTCATTTCCGGGGCTTCCGGCCCTTTCCACCGACCCGGATGGCCTCAGGCGCAGATTCCTTCAGAACAGCTCCTCACCCTTGCAGAGAATCTCGTTCAGGGCCTCGTTGAAGAAGTTGGTGGAGTTCGCGACTTCTTCACCCACCTGGTCGACATATTCGTTCCAG
>JASFRP010000292.1:0-5272 GCA_050114895.1 Gemmatimonadota bacterium | reverse complement strand
AGATGACGAAGTACGGGATGCCGGGGGTGTGGACCCACGCCTTCATGGACGCGTGGTCCCCGGGGTACCTGGGATCCATGGCCTACAACCACAACGGCCTCATGCGGATGTACGAGGTGTTCGGAAACGGGGGGGCCACCACCATGGAACGGGACCTGTCGGGTGGGGGAGGAGGAGGTGGTGGTGGTGGAGGTCAGACTTCCCGGCAGTGGTACCGACCGCTGCCGCCGTATGAAGAGGTCGTGTGGTCCATGCGGAACAACGTCAACTATGCTGAGACCGGTGTTCTCCTGGGGCTCCAACTCACGTCCCAGTTCCCCAAGGTCGTGCTGGAGAACTTCTATCTGAAGAGCCGGCACTCTGTGGAGAAAGGTGAGAACGAAACCCCGCACGGCTTCGTGGTGCCGGTGGGCCAGCGGGACATGACCCGGGTGGCCCTGCTGGTCAACCTCCTCCGGAGGCAGGGGATCGAGGTGGGGCGGGCCGAGGAGGATGTGGAGGTGGAGGACGGCACCTACCCCGTCGGCTCGTACGTCATCAAGCTGGATCAGCCATACGGTCGGCTGGCGAAGATCCTCCTGGAGAAGCAGGAGTACCCCGATCCCCAGCTGCGGACCTACGACGACAGCGGGTGGACCATGGGCCTGATGCTCCAGGCGGAGGTGGTACCGGTGGAGGATCCGGCCATTCTGGACGTGGAGGTGTCGCCGGTGACGGAGGTGGAGCCCGCAGGATCCGTGACGGGTGCTCGGTCCCCGGCCATCTACGCGGTGGCTCACCTTGGCTCCACCAGCATGATCACCCTGCGCTATCGCCTCCGGAACCTGGAGATGAAGGCGGCGGAGGAGCCCTTCCAGGCCGGGGATGCGGAGATGCCCGCCGGGTCCTTCCTCATCCCCGCCGCCGGAGCCGGCGGGCGGATCCAGGCCGCCGTGGAGGAGCTGGGGCTGACGGCCGTGGGGCTGGAATCTGATCCCGAAGTTCCGACCCACGAGCTGGACCTCCCCCGGATCGCCATGTACAGCACGTGGGGGAGTACCCAGGAGGTCGGCTGGGTACGCTACGCCTTCGACCGGTTCGAGATCCCCTACGACCTGATCTTCAAGGAGCGGGTTCGGGAGGGAAGGCTCCGGAGAGACTTCGACGTGATCGTCATCCCCAGCCAGGGCCGGAGCGGGAAGGGCATCGTCTACGACATCGAGCCCAGGGACGAGCCCATCGCCTATACGAGGACCGACGAGTACCGGAATCTGGGGATGTACGGCTCCTCGGAGGACATCACGGGAGGGATGGGGCTGGAGGGCGTTCTGGAGCTCCAGAGCTTCGTGGAGGGAGGTGGCCTCCTCATCACCCTGGGCAATGCCACCACGCTGCCTGCGGACTTCGGCCTCACCCGGGAGATCAACGCCTCCCGAACGTCCGGCCAGTTCTATGCGCCCCGGCCCATCGTCGAGGCTCAGGTCCTGAGGCCCGAACACCCCCTCTTCTACGGCTACGCCGACACGATCCTCCCCATCAAGTACGCCAACGGGCCTCTCCTCCAGGTCCCGGAAGATGACCGGGACGACGAGGTGATGATGAATTTCGTCGGCGGAAACGAGGCCGTGCTGAGTGGGCTCATGAGAGGGGCCGGTGAGATCGAAGACCGGCCCGCCATCGTGAACGTGCCGGTGGGGGAGGGGCGCATCCTCCTGTATTCCACCAACCCCGTCTATCGGTGGCAGAACCACGGGGAGTTCAACACCCTCTTCAATGCGCTCCTGAGCTACAACGACCTTCAGGTGGCGCCGAAGGAAGAAGCTGAATCGGAGGAGGATCCGGGTGGGAGCTGAGGAAGGGGCCCGGCGCCCCCACGCGGGGCCCCCACGAGGCCCCTACGCCCCTCCCTCTCCCGGAAGGAGAAACGCTTTGCCGTTCCCGGAACCTCTCCGGAGATCTCTCGAGCCTCAGTCCAAAGGGGAGCGAACCATGTCCTCACTGCGCCTCACCGCTTTCCATCCTGTCGGCGCGTCGATCCTCGGTCTCGCCGTGTCCGTCCTCCTCGCCTGTGGTCCTGCCGAATCCGGTGGGGGCGGAGGGGAAGAGGCACTGGAAATGAACACGCCGCCGGCCGCGGTCATCGATGACGCCCTGGCTACCATCACCTCCGAGGATCTGAGGGCGCACATCCAGGTCCTGGGCTCCGACGAGTTCGAGGGGCGGGCTCCTTCCTCCCCCGGCGAAGAGAGGACTATCCAGTACCTCACCGAGCAGTTCGGGGCCCTGGGGCTGGAGCCCGGCGGACCCGACGGGAGCTGGGTCCAGGAGGTGCCTCTCGTCTCCATCACCGCCGACCCCTCCATGACCCTGACTGTCGATGGTGGCCCGGGCCCGGCGACCTTCCGCTACGGACCGGACTTCATCGCCTGGACCACCCGCGTGGTGGAGGACATCCAGGTGGAAGACTCGGATCTGGTGTTCGTGGGATATGGGGTCATCGCCCCGGAGTACGACTGGAACGACTACGAAGGTCTGGACGTGACGGGGAAGACGGTGGTGGTGCTGGTGAACGATCCTGGCTTCGCGACCCAGGACCCTGAGCTGTTCAATGGGAACGCCATGACCTATTACGGCCGGTGGACCTACAAGTACGAAGAGGCGGCTCGGCAGGGGGCCGCCGGGGTCCTCATCGTCCACGAGACGGAGCCGGCGGCCTATGGGTGGGCCACGGTGGAGGGCACCTGGACCGGACCCCAGTTCGACCTGGTGACGGAAGACAACAACATGGGACGGGTAGCCTTCGAGAGCTGGATCACCCACGAGACGGCCCAGGCCATCTTCGCCCAGGCCGGCATGGACTACGAAGAGATGAAGGCTCGAGCTCTGACGCCGGAGTTCGAGGCGGCGCCCATGGGACTCACGGCCTCCATATCCATTCACAACACCGTCCAACGCTCCAGCTCCCGGAACTTCCTGGCCAGGGTCCCCGGCACGACTCGCCCCGACGAGGTGGTGATCTACATGGGCCACTGGGATCACTTCGGACGGGACCCGTCCCTGGAGGGGGATCAGATCTTCAACGGCGCCGTGGACAATGCCTCGGGCGTGGCCGCGCTACTGGAGCTGGCTCAGGCCTTCAAGGCTCTGGAACCCGGGCCGGAGCGGACGGTGGTCTTTATGGCCACCACCGCAGAGGAGCAAGGGCTCCTGGGCTCAGGGTACTACGGTGAGAACCCCGTCTATCCCCTGGACAAGACCGTCGCCGCCATCAACATCGACGGCCTGGACACCTACGGCGCCACCCGTGACTACGTCATCTCCGGCTACGGCAACTCGGAGCTGGACGACTACGCCGTGCGGATCAACCAGGCCCTGGACCGGGTGGTCAAGCCCGATCCAGAGCCCGAGAAGGGGGGGTTCTTCCGCTCGGACCATTTCCCCCTGGCCAAACAAGGCGTACCGGCCCACTACGGGTGGGCCGGGTTCGACAACCTGGAGCACGGTGAGGAATGGGGTAAGGCCCAATCCGACGCCTGGCTGGCCCAACACTACCACCAGACCTCCGACGAGTACTCCCCCGATTGGAACCTTGACGGAGCCTTGCAGGACATGGACGTCTGGTTTCGCATGGGGGTGGAGTTGGCCTACTCCAACGCCTGGCCGGAGTGGAACGAAGGAACGGAGTTCAAGGCGGTTCGTGACTCGATGATGGGGCGGTAGCCCCCCTCTACCCGCAGGCGACGTCCTGCTGGTCGGCGTCCCAGCACGCCTTGACGCCCCCGTTGTAGTGGGGAGCCATCAGGTAGCCGCTGCCGTCGGCGGCGTTCCAGTAGATCTCCATGAAGTCCTGCTCCGAGGCGTCGAGGTAGGTGATCATGCGATCGTCGCCATCGACGCTGGCGGTGAACACATCAGCGTCTCCCACCCCCGCGAGAGCGGTGGCCTCCCATCCGTGCTCGGTCACGGACACATGCGTCCAGTCGATTCTGAGCACCGCGGTGGACGAGGCTGGGGTGGCGGGATCGTAGAACGTCCACGTGCCCGAGGTGCGGTCGAGACGGCCCTGGCCGTCGTACCACACGAACTCGTCCAGAGGTGGTGCGTGGGTGGGCGATGTGATGTGCATCTCCCAGACGACCATGCTTCCCTGGGTCTCTCCTGCGAGGTGGGCCGTGTACGTGTAGCCACCCTGGACCGTCGTGAATCGCCAGTGCCAGCGATGGTCATCCTCGAAAGTGGGCGTGCTGTTGGCGGCCGCGGCGAACGTGGCCACGGGTACCGCCAGGGCTACCACCGTTGCGACCTCTGCTGCCAGGACTCTTATCGCGGCGTTTGCGAAGTTCAGAGACGACATGCTCGCCTCGGAGGCGAGCTCCGCCTGCTGCGGGCTGGGAGTGCCGAAGATGCTGAAATCGCCCGACATGGAGGTCAAGGGAGGGAGTTCGGGCGGTGGTCCCGGATCGATGGGCGAGGTGGAGTCCGAGTTGCAGGCTGTGAGGGCGGCCAGGAGTGCCAGAGTGAGCGCTCGCAGGAGGGTGGAGCCGTGGTCCTCGATCATGGTGGTTTCCTCCTCTCAGGGCACGGGCCGGGCGACCCGGCGGCGTCGGTTCTACTCCTGAGTGACCTGAGCAGGGGGTCCATATGACAGGGTTCCCCCACCCGCTGCCGGCACCCTTTCCCCTGGGCAGCCTCTTGGCCCGTGCCTGCATCGTAGCTCCGTCAGCCGTGACAGAGGCCACCTGATCGTCGATACCGGGCCTTGATGTAGTTGTACTGGCTGCGCTTCGGATACCGCATCGAGGAGGGCTCCGGGTCGCGGTCGCGCCACCCCCAGGACGCAACCGCGACCGGAGCCATGCAGGAACGCTGCTCCCTTATCCTCCCCCCTCCACGATCTCTGCGTAGCTGTCCGGATCCCACTGAGGTTTTTGGGCAGCGTTCCCCAGCTCGAGGCCCAGGTAGAAGATGAGCTTCGTGGTGTTCGTTGCCTTGGTGATGTCCATCTTCTCAACCTCGTCATCCACCCCGTGGTAATCCTCATGGGTACCGCAGAAGAAGAAGAGGATGGGCACCCCGCGCTGAGCGAAGTTGAAGTGGTCCGAACGCCGGTAGAAGTTCTGCTCCGGCCAGATGTCGTCCGCTGCCGTGAGGTTCAGCTCCGGGTGGGCGGCGTTCACCCGGTTCATGGTCTCACCCAGGTCCGAGTGTTCCTTCCCGATGACCACGATGGAATCCGGGGCGTTCCTGGAGATCATGTCGGCATTGAGGTCAGCCACCAGCTGATCCTGCGGCA
>JASFRP010000291.1:0-5281 GCA_050114895.1 Gemmatimonadota bacterium | reverse complement strand
ATGGTCTTGCATCGGAGGACGGCGTTCTCCACCAGGCTGCGCCTGCTGTAGCCTGAACTCGTATACCATGTGGTCGATTCGGTCCAGGAGTCCTGGCAGCCGCACGCAATCGGCGACGCGTCGGTTTGTCAGGTCCGAAGCCAGGACCTCGCCGGTGTCTGCGGGGTCCGCCAGGTGGAGCTTCCGCCAATCCCTTCTCCTCGGCGGCCTTCGGAGCTGGCTGACGTGAACCCCACCTCCGTGCTGTCGATGAGCAGGTGGATCGGGTCATCTGCGCCCAGCCTCCTGGACCGGAGGGGCCCGGCCTTCTGACGGCGTCGGGAGATAGTCGTGTGATCGGGGATGGGGAGCCCCAGATCCAGGGGCTCAGCCAGCGACCGGAGGAACCCCTCCGTCTGGCGGAGGGGGAGAATGGATCCACCGTCGGCTGCGCATGCTCCAGCTCAGGCAGTGGAAGCGTGGACGAACCGTGTATCGCGAACTGCAGCACCGTGGAGTTGGTGGCGCGGCACTCGGGATCGTGACCCGAGACGCCCAGAGCTGGTGGCACGTAGCCGCGCACCAGGCCTTACACATGGACGCCCCCCTGTCGCATCCATCCCAGGGCCACCCCCGGAGCGCCCTTCCCCTCCCCTCTCCCGATCGACACCACCACCCACCCAGGACCTCTCGTTGCCTTCACGGGCTCAAAGGGCTCTGATTTCCGAGCTTTCCCCTACCCCCTCCGGAGGACCTCCACGGGGTTCATGCGGGCGGCCGTCAGGGCTGGCGCCAGCGCGGCCACCAGCGTCGATACGGCGATGGTGGAAACCACCATGACGCCCGTCAGAGGGTCGGTCGAGCTGACATCCACCAGGAGAGCATCCAGAACCCGGCCGAGGGCCAGGGCACCCACGACCCCCGCCAGCAGTCCTGCCCCCGCCACCTTCATCCCGCTGCGGAAGACCATTGAGATCAGACTCCGCTGCTCGGCGCCGAGGGCGGATCGAATCGCCATCTCTCGCCGCCTGGAAAGGACGGCGAAGGCCAGGACTCCATAGACCCCCAGCGACGCAAGCCCGAGGGCAATAATCCCGAAAGCGACCAGAATGGTCGTGATCAGCCTCCTCTCCGCCATCAATCGATGAACGCGACGCTTCAGCACGCCCGCCTGAACGGCAACCGCTGGATCCACAGCCCTTGCTCGCTCGAGAGCGTCCTCCATTGCAGACCTCACCGACGCCGGTTCGACCCGCACCACGGCGGTCCCGACCCTGGCCATGGCGGGAATCTGTCGATAGAGCGTGAACATCTCCGGCCGAGGCTCTCCCTCGAATCCTCCATGGCGCATGTCTCCCACGACCCCGATCACGGCGAGCCAGGGGGCCTCCCCACCGAAGAAGACATCTTCCATCCCCTTCGCCTTGACCCGCTGCCCTATGGGATCCTGATCGGGCCAGAACGTCTCGGCCATGGCCTCGTTCACAATCACCACCCGCTCGGAGCCTGCGAGGTCGTCGGCACCGAAGGCCCTGCCTCGAAGCAGCGGGGTACCCATGGCCTCGAAGTAGTGATCGCTCACCACCCGGTAGCCGGCGCCCTCCGGGGCCCTTCCGAGGCCGGGAAGCTCGACGAATGTGGTCCCCCCCCCACCGGTGGGAATCCAATTGCCGGCACCTACCGCCATCACTCCGGGCACCTGCTCCAGCGTTCCCAGGAGATCGTTCCAGTACGCGGCCACCTGAGTATCATCCCGGACGTAACGGGGGTTGAGCAAGGTCACGTCCAGAGTGATGACTCCCTCGTCATCGAACCCGAGGTCCCGGTTCACCAGCACCCCCATGCTACGGAGAAGCAGCCCCCCTCCGACGAGGAGAATCACCGTCAGGCTGACCTCCGCCGAAACGAGGATTCCCCCGGGTAATCCGCGGCCGCCCCGAATGGCGCGAGCCCCCGTGGGGGCTGGGCCGGGGTCTCCTCGGGATGCCTTCCAGGCGGGCCCGATGGCAGAGAGGAGGCCGGCGGCCAGGGACATTCCGAAGCCGATGCCCACGATTCGTGCATCGAAATGGATCTCCTGGACCCTCGGGATGGCGGAGCCCAGACGTTCAACCACCACGTCCGTTCCCCATGCCGCCAGGGCCAGTCCCAGGAGTCCACCCAGGATGGCCAGGGCAAGCTGTTCGGTGACAAACTGCTGGAGAAGGCGACGCCTGCTCACGCCAAGTGCGAGGCGTACAGAGATCTCCTCCTGGCGTTCGCGGGTGCCGGCGATTTCCAGCCCAATGAGGTTTCCGCAGGCGATAAGAAGGACCAGGATCACGGATCCCTGGAGGAGCAGGAGCTTTCCCGACACGTCTCCAACCACGGCCTCCTGGAGGGATTCCACCCCAACGCCGAAGGAATAGATCCCCGCCGGATCACCCTCACGAATCCCCTCGGCGATGGACGAAAGCTCCGACTTTGCCTGTTCCATCGTCACGCCGTCGGCGAGGCGGGCGAGGCTCAGCCAGTTGATGTTGTTTCGAGCCTCTCCGAGGAACGGTCGATAGGGGAGTGGCATCCAGAGGTCCACTCCCTCCGGGAATTCCATCCCCGCCGGAACCACCCCCAGGATGTGGGAATCCACCCCGTTCACCGGGATCGCCACATCGGCCAGGCTTTCTCGCCCACCGAGAGCTCTCAGCCAGAACCCCTCGCTCACCACGACAACGGGCAAACCCTCCTGGGCCTCTTCCTCGGAGAAGGGGCGCCCGCGCGTGAACGGGATCCCCAGGGTCTCGAAGAACGAACCAGACACCGTGGCCGCTGGAACCCGGGATACTTCACCGCCGAAGGCGGCGCTCACCTCTCCGACACGGTAGAGCCCGGTCCACCTGAGAGATCGGCTTCGACTCTTCCAATCGTACCAGTTGCCCATGGACACCGAGGAAAATGGGGCGCCGTCCTCCGGTACCGACTGGAGGGCCACCAACCTGTCAGCCGCGGGAAAGGGCAACGGGCGAATGAGGACGTGGTCGGTGATGGCGAACATCACCGTCGTGATCCCGATCCCCAGGCCGAAAATCCCGGCGTAGACGAGGGCGTGGCCGGGCCGGGATCGGGCTCGTCGAAGAGCGACTCTCAGGTCCCGACGCACATCGTCGACCCGCTCGTTCCATCCGAGGCGAAAATCTCTGCGAACGGAGGCTGCGTAGAGACCCTTCCGGGCCGCAACCAGGTCTCCGAACCGGGCCAGGGCCCGGGCACGGGCCTCCTGAGGATTCAGGCCTCGAGCCTCCAGGTCCGCCACTCTCATGGCGAGATGCGCCTCGATCTCGTCGTCCAACTCCCGAGCCCTGTCCCGGGCAGTTCGGGAGAACACGCGCATGAGCCTGTGCTTCATGGACCCGTTCCCTAAGACTTTTCTGGGAGCGGGACAACGCCACCCACCCCGAGGAGTGTCGTGACAAGGGAGGTGTACCGCAGCCAGGTGGCGGCCTCCTCCCGAAGGTGCCTCTTCCCCAACGATGTGAGACGATAATACCGGGCCCGGCGGTTGTTCTCGGTCACACCCCACTCGGCCTCGACGAGCCGGCGGCCCTCCAGACGCCGAAGCGCCTGGTATATGGCGGAGTCCTCCACCGAGATGTGTCCTCCTGACTTCCCCTCCATCCAGAGCGAGAGTCCATATCCGTGCGTGGGTTCGATACTCAGGGCTTTCAGGATCAGCAGGTCCAGCGTGCCCTTCAGAAGCGGCAAGTCCTCGGCCATGTGCACCTCGGTCGTGGAACGTAGAATTTCACTTCCCGTATCACTTTCCCCGTATGTTCTTAGGGGAAAATACCGCCTCCCTGCGACCCGCGTCAACGTCGGCGTCGACATCAGGTTCCCCGATCCCTGCCGGCAGCGTCGGGAGAGTCACCGGCAGGAGAAAGGATAGAGGACAGGAAGTCCAAGGACCCTGCGAGCCCCCTAGCCCACCGTGGGAATGTGGGGGGTGAGGTGGCCACTGGGTACCCGCAGCGTCGATGGCTCCGATGGACGCCCGGGCCTCCCGCACCGCTTCTTCCAGCGTCTTTTCCTTGAGTTTCAGACCGGTAGCAAGCTCCGCGTAGAGCTCCTCCCAGAACGCCGGGGGGTTCCAAGGCGGGGGGCCATCGATGGGTCCCGCGAAACGCGAAGAGCTTCTCGCATACCGCCCGGACGTGGGCCAGATCCTCCGCCAGTTCGCGGAGCAACAGAACGTTGGCCAGGCGCCATACGTCGCCCATCCGCCGTTGGCGACACCATGGCTTTCAGGCGTATCTCGGCCCGAACCTCCGACACCACTGCCGGATGGTCTCATTCGTGACGTTGATCCCCCGCTTCGCGACCAGTTCCTCGACGTCGCGCAAGCTCAGGCAGAGCCAATACCACAGCCAGACGGCGTGACCGATGACCTCAGGAGGGAGCCGGTGTCCATGGCACCTCTTCGAAGTGGTATTCCTCCGTGAAGTCTGGGCAGGACAGAGTCAAGCTGATAGAGCCGCCGTTCGCAGTGGACGGCTACGACGGGCGGTGATCCTATGCACCGCGAGCCCTTCCTGCCTATCATCTCAATATGGACCCACACCCCTCCGGATCGATCGGTCTCCTGGAGCAGGGCCGCCGTGCCTACGAACGGCGCGATTGGTCGGCTGCGCGTGAATCACTGACCGCGGCCGATGCGGAGTCTCCACTGGCGGTGGACGACCTGTGGCGGCTGGCGGTGTCGTCGTACCTGGTGGGCGACGAGGACGCGTTCGTGGACACGCTGGAGCGTGGCCATAGGCTTGCGCGGGAGCTGGGGGATGACGCTGGCGCGTTCCGGAGCGCGTTCTGGATCGGCATGCACCTGGGGGAGCGGGGCGAGGCTGCCCGGGCGAGTGGGTGGTTCGGGCGGGCGGCTCGGGTCGTGGAGGGCCGGGACGACGCCGTGGCGGGTGGCTACCTGCTGCTGCCGAAGGCCTTGGAGCGATTCGGGGCGGGCGACCCGGAGGGCGCCCACGATCTCGGGCGCGACGCCGCAATCATCGCCGAGCGGTCCGGGGAGCGGGACCTGCTGGCGTTGGCGCTTCTGGTTCAGGGTCGCGGGCGGGTCGGGCAGGGGCGTCTGGAGGAGGGGCTCGCGCTGCTTGACGAGGCCATGGTCGCCGTCGCCACGGACGAGCTCACACCCACGGTAACCGGACTCATATACTGCGCCGTGATCGGGACCTGCCGGACCGTGTATGCCCTGGGTAGGGCGCACGAATGGGTCGAGGCGCTGAGCGATTGGTGTGAGCGGCAACCGGACATGGTC